>CBHFMJ010000173.1:0-5668 GCA_965994715.1 uncultured bacterium
ACGTCACCCGGCTGGAAATCGGTGATCGCCTTGGCGCCGTTCATGCACACGTCGACGGTCACGCCGGGGATCCCGTGCACGACGTTCAACGAGAACTTCTCGCGCTCTGACGCGGCGGCGGGCGTGCTGGCGCCCAGAGCCATCGTCGTGGTCAGCGCGAGGGCCAGACCGATGATCCTCTTCATGGAATTCCTCCCTCTCCTCGATCGTTCCGATGGTTCCCAGCGGTCCGTCTCGCATCGATGGGCATCACCTCTCTCCGTGGTTGACCTGGAGCCATCCTCCACGAAGGAGACGAGCGGAACCATGCATGAACCTATGCAAACCGGCCGATCCAGCCCTCGGGTGAAGGCCGCTCGTCGCGTCAGGCGAGCTGGGCGAGGCCGAGCCGGGTCAGCTCGGACTCGAGGATCTCGGCCGCGGCGAGGACATCGGATCCGAGGTAGACCCCCGGAACGCCGCGGCGAACCGTCGGCGCGGCGAAGGCATCCCCCGCGTAGAACGCCCGAACACGCCGGAGCGCCTCGACGGCGGCGATCGACTCGATCGCGGCGCGGCGCGTGACGCCGCGCTGGGCGACCACCACGCCGGCCGGCGCCTTCAGGGCACGGATCGCACCGATCAGGGACCCCGTCGGGGTCAGCGCCCCCAGGACGCGGCACGGCCATCCGCGTCGCGCGAGGACCACGGCGAACGCCTCGAGCCCGATCGTATGGAGATCCTTGGGACCGCACGCGAGGACGACCGCGCTGGGACGCGAGGCCGGAGGCGCCATCGCCGACCGACGGGCGCACCACCGGCGGACCACGTCGGTGGCGAGGTGTTCCTGTTCGATCCCGCACGCGCCCGTCTTCCAGCGATCACCGATCTCGTGCATCGCCGGCAGCGCGACGTCTCGGAGCGTCGCTTCGACGCCGATACGTTCGGCCGCTCGGTCGAGCTCCGTCCGCACGCCCTCGCTGTCGAGCCGCATCGCGTACCGGACCATCCGCTCCTTCGCGCCACCGTCGTCATCGCCGGATCGTCGGGCGCGGATCAACGCCGCCGCTGTCCGGGCCGGGTAGCCGTGCACGATCAGGTCACGCAGACTCCGCAGCTCGTCGATCTCCGTGCGTGAGTACCGACGGTGCTTCCCTGCGGTCCGTGGCGGTGCAGGCAGCCCGTAGCGTCGCTCCCAGGAACGGATCGTGGGGACCGGGATCTCCAATGCGCGGGCGACGGCCGCGATCGCGATGCCGTCACCGCCCTCGGATGTCCCTCCGTTCATGGCCCGATGCTACGTGCGCCCCCGACGTCGAACCTATGCATCCTCAGACGCAACAAGGCCCCGAGGTGCTGCGTCTCACCTCGGGGCCTTGCTCGGGGGGTTGATCGGGGGTTAGACCTCCCCGCGCCAGGCGCCGGTCTCCTGGCCACGGGACTCGATCAGCTCCTTGAACCGGTCGAGATCCTTCGACACCTGACGGTCGTCGAAGCCGAGGGCCGTTCCGACGTTCTCGATCACTCCCTCGGGCTCCCAATCCATCTGCACGGTCACCCGCGTCTCATCGTCATCCAGCCGATGGAACGTGACCACGCCGGCGTTTCCCTTGCCGCCGTTGGCCTTCCAGGCGACGCGCTGGTCGGGGTTCTGCTCGGTGATCTCGGCGTCCCACTCCTCGCGCTTGTTGCCGATCTCCGCGACCCAGCGCAGACGAGTGTCATCCAGCTGCTGAACTGACTCCACACCGTCCACATCGATCGATTCGGTGATCTGCGCCATGCTCTTGATCCTCCTCAACATCGGTTGGTCCCGGGAGGGCCCCGGGCCCATCCCTTACCCCTGACGGGGACAGTCCAACCTCTCCGAAAACGTCTCCGTCGATGGGTTCGTTTCGAATGTGCGTGTTCCGGGAAGCCATTCGACTATGAGGGCGCAGGAGAGGGCGGTTGAGATCGGAAGTGCATCCCTCACGGGCGTGCGCGGCCGTGTGGCCAAGTCCGTCGCGAAACCCATCGCGCGACGAACCGGCCTCACCCGCGAACAGGTGGAGGCGATCATCGGGTTCCTGATCCTCGCCTACGGGATCTACCAAGTGGTTCGGCCGCTGGTCCGTGCCTCTCGCCGCTCGACCTGACCCCGCTCGTCGTCGCGTCGTACTCTCGGAAGACGGGACCAACGGCGGCTGCCTTCCCCTACTGAACGAACGCATGTGGGTTGCTGGGGAGTGAGAAGGGTATCGGATGTTCGGAACGTGCGGACTTCGCTTCCGACCATGTGCCTGGGGCCAACTTGGAATCCTTCATCGTCGTCTCGTCATCGCCTCCCGATGCAGCCGCGGGAGTCATCGAGCCCCGCGACGTGGCCCGCTGCCACGGTCTGGACCCGGAACCGTGATGGGCCTTGTCCGGGGTCGTCTCCGCCGCGTACTGATCATCCTCACGGGAGCGGCGTTGGTGCAGGGGTCATCGTTCGCGGCGCACCCGGTCTCTCCTCCCGCCGTCACCGTGTCCTCGCGACCTGACATCGTGCTGATCATCACCGACGATCAGCGGTACGACACCCTCCACGTCATGCCCCAGGTCCAACGGCTTCTCGTCGATGGCGGCATGCAGCTCAGGCAGGCGATCATCACGAACCCTCTCTGCTGCCCCTCACGCGCGACGATGCTCACAGGCCGGTACTCGCACACGACGGGTGTCTACTACAACGGGGGGCCGCATGGCGGATGGCACGCCTTTCGGCGGTCCGAGTCGAGCACGATCGCCACCGCGGTGGACCGGGTCGGCTATCGGACAGCATTGTTCGGCAAGTACATGAACGGCTACGGAGGCAACGACATCCCTGTCCCACCCGGTTGGGACCAGTGGTTGGCATTCACCGGTGTCAACGGCGACTACTACGACTACGACATGTTCGACGGCCTCGGGCGGCATCGGTTCGGGTCTCGACCCGAGGACTATTCGACCGACGTGATCGCGAGTCGTGCCGTCTCGTTCATCCGTGGGACTTCAGCCCAGACGCCGCTCTTCATGGTGGTTGCACCGTACGCACCCCACAACCCGGCAACTCCGGCGCCGCGTCACGCGGGAACCTTCTCCGGGGTTCCAATCCCCTTCGGCCCTTCGGTCAACGAGCGCGACCTGTCGGACAAGCCTCGATTCGTCCGTCGGCAGGGCTCGTTGGACCTTGGGACGCTGGCGAACCGGCAGCGGGAGCGTTGGGAGAGCCTGCTCGCGGTCGATGACATGGTCTCGCGGATCGTGACGGCGCTCCAGGACAAGGATCGTGCCGGTAATGCCTTGATCATCTACGTCTCCGACAACGGGAACAGCGTCGGTGAGCATCGGCTCAACCAGAAGATGGTCCCGTACGAGGAGTCGATCCGCGTACCGATGGTGGTCCGCCTCCCTGGGCGTGTGCCCGCGGGAGCCGTGTCGAGGGCGCTCGTCTCGAACGTCGACATCGCTCCGACGATCGTCGATTTCGCCGGCGCCTCGCTGCCGACGGACGGCATCTCCATGCGGAGACTGATCACGGGCACGTCGTCTTCCATACGCCGGTCGGTGGTTCTGGAGCACCTGCGGGCCAGATCGGATGTTCCGACGTACTGCGGGGTCCGAACGAGGAGGTACACATTCGTCCGATACGGGACCGGCGAAGAGGAACTCTATGACCTCGTCCGAGATCCGCATCAGTTCCGGAACGTCGCTCGTCTGAGGCGGGAGAGGGCAGGGACACTTCGCAGCCTGACTCGCTCTCTGTGTCGGCCACCGCCTCCCGGCTTCTCGTGGTCGCAGCGCCGAGGCCCCGTGACAGATGGCGTTCATGGAGCTCCGCCGGTGGGTATTCCGACGAGGAAGACATGAACGTGGAGATGCTGAAGATCGCTATCGACGCGGTGGCCGCGTCGCACACCGAGGGGCACGACTGCGACGTGTGCAAGGCGGCGCGCGGGGACCAGGACGCCTTCGGAAGGATCGCGCTGGAGGCATTCGCCGAAGAAGAGGAAGGGTGAGGGTCCCCCTGGTTGCCAACGAGGATGTTCGGCAGGATGCTCGAGGACGATCGACGCCGACCAGGCTGCCCGTGAAAGTCCCTCCGCGCTGCAGAGGGGACCGGTTCGGTCGCTGACTCTGGCAACATCGCGTGCCATGCGTAGGGGCGTGTCTCGGAGGGTCTTCCTGGGCGTGTTGGCCGTCGGGGCGGCCTACCTGGCGCTGCGTCGATGGGGCGAGCCGGACCTGCCTCCTGGGCCGAGCCCGACGCCGCCCGCGCCGACCACCAGTCCGTCGCTGATCCCCGATGAAGGCCTGTACAGCATCGACAACTGGCCCGGACTCGACTGGCACCTGTTCTCCGACACGAGCGTGTGGAACACGCCGCTGGACACGTCGAACGTGGATCCGAACTCCGACGTGATGATCCGGACGCTCATGTCCGATGGGCTTCCCAGGGACATCACGGCAGACGTGCGATCGAAGTGGGGATTCCCGTTCTACTTCGCCCGGGAGCAGGACCCCATGTACGAGATCGTCATTTCGGGGACGAACGCGCCGTTCGCGCTGGAGATCGACGGGCTCTTCGTGCACTGCCCGGTTGGGATCCAGACCTCGAGCGGTTCCGACGGCGTGTTCCGGCTGGTCGAGCAGACCGATGGCTACACGTACCACTTCCAACGGGCGTTCGTGGATGACACCGCTCGGGTGATCCACGCGTGGCGTTCGTACCGGCTCGAAACGGACGGGCCCGGGTTCCACAACGACGAGGAGCCCCCGACGGGCCTGGAGCCGATCCGGCCGGAGGAACTCGCCGCGGGGTTCGTCCGGCACACGGTGGGGTTGCACGCGAGGTGTCTGTCGGGTCACAACGTCGCTCCGTACGACCTCTCGGGCACCAAGGGTGTCCCGTGCGATCCGATCAACGACCCGACGACGCGGCTGTCCATGGGCAACGTCGTGTTCGTGGACATGACGGTGGCCGAGGTCGAGGCGCTGGACATCCCGACGTACCAGAAGGCGATCCTGAAAGGGCTGGCGGTCCACGGTGCCCTCGTGGGCTTCAACGGCTCGCACAACTGGACGCTGACCTACGAAGCACCGCAGGACCGGACCGCCTTCGGGAGGCCGGATCCCTATGAGGCGGCTGGGCTGCCCTCGACCCTGTCGATCGCCAACGCGCTCGATGCGGTCGGCGGGTGGGGCGCGAAGCTGAAGGTGCTCGCACCCTTCCGTCGACCGGTCTGACCAGCGATGCTCGAGCAGACTGGCTGGTCGATGGGGCAGAGCCGCAGACGTTCGTGACGGTTCTGTAGCGGCCGTTGCCCAGGGGCGAATGCTCGTGCTTCCATCCGGGCGTGGTCGGAGGGGTTATCGCGACCGTCTGGGGGCTTGCCTCGCAGGCCTGGCTTGGGGATCGATGTTCCCGAGGGGCACGTTCCCGGGGATCAGTCCTCAGCAACTCCTGACCCAGTGGGTGGTCGGCTCCGTGATCGTGGGAGGACTCCTTCTCCTCGGCGGGGGCGCGAGCTCCGGGGGCGGCGTTGGTCGGTTCCTCATTCTCTTCTTTCCTCGCTTCCTCCTGAAGGGGCTCTACGGAGGCAAGAACCTCGAAACCTCGTGCACGGCGCGGTCATCGCTGGGAGCGTCGGCCTGGTCGTGTTCGGCCTCTCCGGGCTCCGTGGAGCTG
>CBHFMJ010000174.1:0-5645 GCA_965994715.1 uncultured bacterium
CCGCTGCTGCGGAGCGGCCGGGATCTACAACGTCACGGAACCGGAGATGTCCGGACGCCTGATGCGGTAGAAGGCCGAAGCGGTCTACGCGACCGGTGCGACCGTGGTGGCTTCCGCCAACCCCGGCTGCACGATGCAGATCCTCGCGGGCGTCCGCGAGATCGGTGCAGCCGTCGACGTCGTCCACCCGATCGAGCTCATCGACGCCGCGAACACCTCCTAGGGCTCCGCGTTCACCAGCGCGGATCCTCTGCGAGGAGCGCAGCCTCGCCCGTGCATTCCGTCCCGGCGCCGTAGCGCGGGTCCTCGCCCACGCGCAAGCGGATGTAGAAGCAGGCGCCCGGCCGGGCCTGTACGGCTGCCGCCCACGACTTGTCGGACGCGGACACGCTGACGACGTCGAGGCCGAATGACTCCTCGTCCCCCGGAAGGAACGAGAGGTCCGGGACGTCGTCCTCGAGCGATCCGGGGTCCGCCTCTTCGAACGAAGCCGTGCGGCTGTGGACGATCTCCGCTGCCGCCTGCGCCCGGCGCAGCGAGTCCTGGGCGTGCCCGATGGAGTTGGCGAGCGGCCGGTTCGCGAAGATCTCGACGATCAGGAACATGCCGCCCACCAGCATCGTTCCGGCGACGACCCAGAACCCTTTGTTCGATCGAGGGATCGACTCGGGGCCCAACTCTTCGTCGTAGGCGCGGATCACATCGTCGTCAGTGGCCATCGCTCACAGGGTACGAAACCGAGCAACGCGACAGGCACGAGCGGTCGATCAGCCGGCGAGGGCGCGCGACAGCTCCGACAGGCTCTCGAGGTTGTGGCCCGACAGGAACACGTCGACCGACGGGAGCGCCGCCGCCATCCCTCGCGCGAGCGGCTCGTACCGCGGCGACCCCTTCAAGGGGTTCACCCACACCACCCTGTGGGCGAGCCGGCCCAGGCGCGCCATCTGCGCCCGGAGGAGCTCGGGATCGCCTCGCTCGAGCCCGTCCGAGCACAGCACCACGACCGCGCCGCGGAGTGCCGCGCGCTGGCTCCACCCGTCCAGCAGGGACCTGAGCGACTCCCCGATCCTGGTCCCGCCCTCCCAGTCGACGACCGTCCGTCCGATCTCGCGGAGGGCGCGGTCCGGATCCTTGGTGCGGAGCGTCCGGGTGACCCTCGTGAGCCGAGTCCCGAAGCAGAACACCTCGACGCGCCGGCCGGCGGCCATCGCCGCGTAGCCGAACTGCACGAGCGCCCGGGCGTACGGCGACATCGAGCCGCTGACGTCGAGGATCAGGACGAGCGGCCGGCCGCGGACCCGACGATCGCGCCACGCCCGATCGAACGGCTCACCGCGCGTGCGGAGCGACCGACGGAGCGTGCGGCGGACGTCGAACCTCGCGCCTTTCGTGGACGGCCGCGTGCGGCGCATCCGCTGCTCCGGGAGCGCCACCGCGAGCGCGCGGATCAGGCCGCCGACCTCCTCGCGCTCCTCCTCGGACAGGTCCGCGAAGGACTTCGATCGCAAGACCTCGACGGCGCTCGCGACGATCCTGATCGCCGCCTCCTCCCCCGGCTCGGGGCCGTCCTCGCCGTCGTCGAGACGATGCCACTCGGCTGCGGTTGGGCCGCCGCGGACCTCCAGGTCCGCGGGCGGATCTCCCCGGTCCATCCCCGGTCGCGCGAGCGTCGGGAGGTCCAGCTCGATCCTCAGTTCCCCTTCCGGTCGCATCGATCGGTACCAATCCTCGAACGCGAGGTCATAGGCGGGCAGGTCCTCGCGCCGTCCGATCATCGAGACCCGCCCGGCCCAGTAGAGAGAGGTCCGGTCGGTGAGGCCGAGCGCCCCCACCGCCCGGAGGAACGTGAGGATCCTGCCGGTCCCCACCGGCAGACCGCGAGCGCGCAGCTCCCGCCCGAACGCGACCAAGGACGCGAGCGCTTCGACCCCGGCGGGGACCCGCTCAGCCATCCCGGTCGCCGACGACCTCGGCGAGCCGCGGCGCCACCAACCCCTGATCCTCGTGATCCTTCACGACGGCGCCGAGCGTGTCGCGCGCCGTCTCGGGGCTGAGCCGCTCCGCCCCGAGGAACGCGAGCGCGTTCGCCCAGTCGATCGTTTCGGCTACGCCGGGCAGCTTCGCGAGATCGAGCGAACGCAGCCGCGCCACCGCCTCCGCCACGTCGCGCGCGAGCGCCTCTCCCACGTGCGGCGCGCGGGCGCGGACGATCTCCACCTCGCGATCCAACCCCGGATGGTCGATCCAGTGGTAGAGGCAGCGTCGCTTCAGCGCGTCGTGCAGCTCGCGCGTGCGGTTCGACGTCACCACGACGGCGGGGGGCGACCCCGCGGCGACCTTCCCCACCTCGGGGATCGTGACGGCGAACTCCGACAGGATCTCGAGCAGGAACGCCTCGAACTCGTCGTCGGCGCGATCGAGCTCGTCCACGAGCAGCACGGCCCCAGAGCCGGCGCGGATCGCGGCGAGCAGCGGCCGCTCCACGAGGAACTCGGGACCGAACAGATCCTCGACGTGCCGCTCGGCCTCGGACGCGTCGAGCGCCCGGACCGCCAGGAGCTGCCGGGCGTAGTTCCATTCGTAGAGCGCTTGGGACGCGTCGATCCCTTCGTAGCACTGCAGCCGGATCAGCCGGCGTCCGAGGAGCTCGGCCAGCACCTTGGCCACCTCGGTCTTCCCGACCCCGGCCTCTCCCTCGAGCAACAGCGGCTTGTCCAGCGACAGGGCCAAGTGGATCGCCGTGGCGAGCCCCCGGTCCGCCAGATAGGCGTGCGTCCCCAGCGCGGCCTGGAGCTCCCCGACGGAGCCCGGGACCTGGCGAACGGCGTCCGACGTGCTCATGACGCCCAATGCTACGCAGGAGACGCCCGCCCGGCGGGTCGCCGGTCGGGCGCCCACGGTCTCCCGGCCCGGTTCGACGACACCCCGCCTCCTGCGGTTGAATGGACGTCCTCAGGTCCCCACGGGAGAGGGCGCGGAATGGCGGAGATCGTTCTGGACCATGTCTCCAAGGTGTACGGCACCGAGGGGCCCAGCGCCGTCTCGGACCTGAGCCTCGACATCCAGGATGGTGAGTTCATCGTCCTGGTCGGGCCCTCGGGGTGCGGGAAGACGACGGCACTGCGCATGGTCGCAGGGCTCGAATCCATCACCGACGGCACGATCTCGATCGACGACCGCGTGGTGAACACCGTCCCGCCGAAGGAACGGGACATCGCGATGGTGTTCCAGAACTACGCGCTGTACCCGCACATGACCGTCTACGACAACATGGCGTTCGGTCTCAAGCTGCGGAAGCTGTCCAAGGAGGAGATCGACCGGCGGGTACGGAATGCCGCGCAGATCCTCGGACTCGATGACTTCTTGGACCGCAAGCCGAAGGCGCTCTCCGGGGGCCAGCGCCAGCGCGTCGCCATGGGACGCGCGATCGTCCGCGAGCCCAAAGCCTTCCTGATGGACGAGCCACTGTCGAACCTGGACGCCAAGCTCCGAGTCCAGATGCGCTCCGAGATCGCTCGGATCCAGCACGACCTGAACGTCACGACGCTCTATGTCACGCACGACCAGGTGGAGGCCATGACGATGGGCGATCGTGTCGCGGTGATCCGCAAGGGCGTGCTGCAGCAGGTGGACGCTCCCCAATACCTCTACGACCACCCGAGCAACCTGTTCGTCGCCGGATTCATCGGATCGCCGTCGATGAACATGGTCGAGGCCGACCTGTCCCGTTCGAACGGCGCCCTGGCGGTGGAGTTCGGCGACTTCACACTCGAGGTCCCCGCGAGCGTGCTCTCGGCCCGGCCGGCCCTCAAGGGGTACGAGGGGAAGCCCGTCGTGGTGGGGATCCGGCCCGAGGACATGGAGGACGCGTCGCTCGTGGCCGACGCGCCTGCAGGGCGGCGGGTCCGCTCGCAGGTGATCCTCCGGGAGGCGCTCGGGGCCGACGTGCTGGTGCACTTCGGAGTCAACGCCCGCCCGGCGATGACGGAGGACACGAAGGAGCTCGCGAAGGACGTGGGCACGGATGTCCTCGAGGCCGTGGAGCGCGGCGCCGAACGAGGCGAATGGATCTTCCTGGCGCGCCTGAACCCGAGGACGAGCGCGGAGAAGGGCAAGCCGATCGAGCTCGTGGTCGACTCCGAACGGATGCACTTCTTCGACCTGGAGTCCGGCGCGGGGATCTACGGCGGTGACGATGATCCGCAACCCGCCGCGACGAGTTCAACGTAGGTACCGACGAAGGCAGGTCCGAGAGCTAAGGCTAGGGGAGGGAGAGCGGATGCGAAGGCTCAGGATGACCGTGATGCCCGTGGTGGCACTCATGTTGGTCTTGGCGGCATGCGAGGCCGACCAGGGTGGGGACGGGGACGGGGGCGGCCAGGCGGAGAACACCGGCTCCGTCAACATCATGAACGCCCTCGAACCGGAGGAGAACGAGGTCCTCCAGTCGATCGCTGACGACCTGATCAACTCGGAGGCCGACTACACCGCTGAGTTCGAGCAGGTTGACGACGTCGCGCAGCAGATCCAGATCCGGGCAGAAGGTGGCACGCTCGACGTCGTCCTGGTACCACAGCCAGGAGCCGTCCAGGAGCAAGCGGCGAGCGGCAACGCGGTCTCCCTAGAGGATCTCGGCCTCGACATGGCGGAGCTCGAGGGAACGTTCGGCGAGTATTTCCTGTCGCTCGGCGAGTTCGAGGGAGAGCACTACGGGATCCCAACGAACATCAACCTGAAGAGCATGGTCTGGTACGCGAAGGACGACTTCGACGCGGCGGGCTACACGGTCCCGGAGACGTGGGACGACCTGGTCGCGCTGTCGGACCAGATGGTCCAGGACGGGAACACCCCCTGGTGCGTCGGCTTCGAGTCCGGCGGCGACACCGGATGGCCCGCCACGGACTGGATGGAAGACATCATGCTCGGCAGCGCCGGCACGGAGACGTACACCCAGTGGATCAATCACGACATCCCGTTCACCGATCCTGCGGTCGTGCACGCGGGCGAGCTCTTCGGCGACATGATGTTCACGGAGGGGTACGTGCTGGGCGGGGCGGAGAACACGCCAGCGACGGCCTTCGCCGACGCTCCCGCGCCGATGTTCGAGGATCCGCCGGGCTGCTTCATGCATCGCCAGGCGAGCTTCATCTCGGCGTTCTTCGAAGGGCAAGAATCCGGCGTCGACTACGATTGGTTCCCGCTGCCTGGCGAGAGCCAGCAGCCGACGCTGTTCGCCGGCGAGCTCGCGACGGTGTTCTCGAACCGGCCCGAGGTCGTGGACTTCCTCGAGCGGTTCATGGGCGACGAGGTCCAGTGCGCGATGGGGAGCGAGCCGGGGAGCTCCCGGATCTCGCCCAACATCAACGTCGGGCCGGACTGCTACACGGACCCGATCCTCGCCGACGCGTCCGAGGTGTTGACCGCAGCGCTGGCGGGCGAAGGCGCGGCCGGGTTCGACGCGTCCGACCAGATGCCGCCGCAGGTCGGGTCCGGCTCGTTCTGGACCGAGATGATGGGCTACATGGAAGACGGCCCTGAGTCCCTCCAGACACATCTCGAGAACATCGACGCGAGCTGGCCCACCGAGTAGCGATGGAGCGGTCGATGGAGCGGGGGGGCGGGCCCCCCCGGCCGCGCCCCCCCCC
>CBHFMJ010000175.1:0-5609 GCA_965994715.1 uncultured bacterium
CCCGGAAGCAGACCTTGACAGCTCTCCCGGGAAAGGACACGGTGCCTGGAAGGGGAAACTGGCTATGCGACGTGCCGTGTTGGCCATCCTCACCGCTTCATTGATGGCCCAAGCCGGTCCTGCGCTTGCGTATCCAGATATCGGCCGGGACCCAGAGGACTCAGGGCGGTTTCCTCGACATACGAAGCAGTGCACGCAGGGTCTGGACGCGGGAAGGAGGCGCGACTCGCTGGTTGCTCGTCAGATGGAGGAGCAACGGCGAATACGCGTTCATCTGGCGGGTACGGGTCCTGATCGACTCACGCGCCGGCCCTGGAGTCGATTACGTCAAGAAGATCGCGGAGTGGGATCAAGCCCCCGACAGTCGGTGCAACGTCCGTCCACGCCCTGGGCGTCCGGGGGAGTATGTCGAAGGCACGTTCCCGTTTTCCTGGATCGTTGATCCGACCATCCATGGCGTTTCATGCCGAGTGCGGTCCAGCTCCGTTCACGCGACCAAACGAATCCGTTGGAGGCTCGTGTCACAAACGAACCTGGGCGCAAGTGGTGGTCCGACCGTCGTCGACCACGCACCGAACGGGGGGCGCTTCTACCCTTAGGAAGAACGCTGAGCTCCCGGGCTCCCGAAACACTCACGCCGAGGCGCCAAGCGGCTTGACCGACCGACCAGCCCGCTCGCCGTCGATCTCGCCCACGTCGTCCCCGAAGTCGATCAGGAGCTCGGCCAGCCACGCGGCGTCGTCCCGGCATCCAGCCGTCCGATCAGCTCCGCCCGGTTCTCGTCGGACCGCTCGAGCACCTTGAGGAGCTCGCGGGCGACCGGCTCTCCAAGGGCGGCGACGACTCGAGCGCCGACATCACCCGAGCCCATCGAGATCCGTTCGAGGACCGTTCAGCACGAAGCCCCGAATCTCTCTCCCAGCGGCTGGAAGGCCTTCCTCATCCGCTTGAGCGCTCGCCTCTGACCGTCGAACGACTCGGCGATGGCGACAGCGCTGTCTCCCTGCACGTCGATGGCGGCGATCTCCTCTCGCACCGTTGCCGCCAGGGAACGGATCTCCGAGGCAGGAGCCGAGAGCCCCGCATCCTCGAGGTCGGACACGAGCCGGTCCAGGGCGTCGGCCGCCGCGGTCAGGTCCGAGATCGCCGGGTTGTTACCGGGGAAGTGCGGAGCCTCCTCCACGGCCGCCCCCAACGAGTCGAGGGCGAGGCACCACTGCTCGGTGAAGTCCTCGACCTCGGGCATGGGAGAGGGCGACGGTGAAGGGGGAAGATCCACCGGGTCGGCACCGCCGCCGCACGCCGCCAGCAACACGAAACACGCGATGGCCGCCTTGCGCAAGGTTCCTCCGGATGGAACGCGCTCGCCGGCCTCGAACTCCTGGTACTCCCGCACGGTCACGCCAAGTTCCCATGCAGCTCGCCCGACCGACCAGCCCGCCCGCTTCCGCTCCTGCTCGAGCATCCCTCGATCTGGCGACGGACCCCTCGGACCGCGGTCCACTCAGCTGAGCGTCCGGGCAGCATCGTGACCAGGTGTCGACAATCGAACCGTCACGCAGGATGACACCCACCAGCCTTGGCGGTTGCCTCAGTTCCCACATCACCGGGCGGTACCACACCAGATCACGTGCCGTGTCGAACGTCTCGCGCCGAGGCCCACCGCACCAACAGTAGGCACAGTTGCCACCTCGAGCAACGCCTGACTAGCGTCTGGTCGCCCGAGAGGAGGGATGGGAAATGGCGGAGACCACCATCACCGACGGACGGCACACGTATCGACTTCAGGCGATCGGACGAGTCTTCGGCTGGGTCTTCCTGGCCACGTTCCTCACGTCGATCCCCGCCTACTTCATCGGCTACGCCCGCATCTTGGAAAGTCCCGGCCTGATCACGGGGGCCGGTGCAGATCCCAGCACAGGCGTGGCGACCGCCGCCACGCTCGAGATCTTCCTCATCCTCACCAACGTCGCCACCGCCGTGGTGGCGTACCCGGTCCTCAAGCGTGAGAGTGAGATCGGAGCCATCGGCTACGTTTCAGCGCGCATCGTCGAATGCATCTTCATCGCCATCGGAATCATCAGCGCCCTCGCGTTCCTGCTGATGCTGCAGGAGGGTACGGCGACCGATCCCGTCTTCGGTGAGGTGTTCGTCGCGACGTATTACCGAGCGTTCCTCGTCGGTCCTGGCTTCATGGCTGGTTTGGCGAATGGCGTGATCCTGGGGTACCTGATGTACCGATCCGGCTTGGTGCCGCGAGGGATGGCGATGCTGGGTCTGATCGGAGGTCCGCTCGTCATGATCACAGGGATCGCCGTCGCCTTCGATGCGATCGAGCGAGGGGGGGCCCTTCAAACCATCGCGACAGTCCCCGAGTTCTTCTGGGAGCTTTCGCTCAGCATCTACTGCATCGTCAAGGGGTTCAGGGCGTCTGCTCCGATCTTCGCGGGGGATGAGACCGTGATGGTCCCGGAGTCGCCGAGCGCGATACGAGAGCCAGGCTAGCGAGCAGTTGATCCAGAGTCGCGGATGCGACTGATGGAAAGACGATCATGTCCGTCGTGAGACGTCACCCACTACCTACGTTCTTCGTTCTCGCCTACCTGCTCACCTGGCGTTCCTGCCGCTTGGAGCCTTCGTCGCGGCTGGCCCGCTCGTAGCGGCCCTGATCGTTACCCCCATCACCCACGGAACTGCCGGCCTGAAGGACCTGGGGGGCCCGATGATTCGCCGGCGCGTGGGGTGGCAGTGGTACCTCGTCGCCCTAGGGTTCCCCCTTGCAGCACACGCGCTCACTGTCCTCCTGAACGTGGCCCTCGGCGCTCCCAGCCCTTCGATGTCGCAGTTCAGCCCGTTGTCGTCCGTACTCCTTGTGTTCGCGATCCGCCTGATCAATCCCCTGGACGGCCCGATGGGTGAGGAGCCCGGCTGGCGCGGGTTCGCGCAACCTCGCTTGCAGGCGGATCGGCCGCCGCTGAAGCGACCGCCCTCCTCGCTGTGCTGGTGGCTGTTTGGCATCTGCCGCTGGTGCTCCTGCCGGAGTTGATCTCGGCCCCATCGATCTTCTGACCACGGCTTGGGTGACCTTCTTCTACGCCTGGTTGTTCAATCGCAGCGGGGGCCGCGTCCTCATGACCCTCGTGGCCCATGCGGCCGAAGGGAGTATCAACACGGGTGAGTTCTGGGCCGGAGGAGCAGCTGAAGACCGGATGAGCTGGTTGTACGCGCTGGTGTGGTCCGCGGTCGCCGTCGGACTGGTAGTCGTCGACTGGCGTCGCTGGCGTCGGTCCGCACCGGAGCAAGCGAGAGTGGAGCCAGTCCGTGCAAGGGATAGAGAAGGAGGGTGAGCCGGAGTCCCCGGACGGGGTTTCCCCGATCATGGATTGAGGAGGGAGTGAGCGTGACCACTCGCAACGTGATCGTCCATCGCGGCCATCGTTTCGGCTGGTGGGTGGAGGGACGAAAGGCCAATGGAAAGCTGTTCATGAAGACGTGGTGGCCCACTGAGGCCCTGGCGCGAACGGTTGCCCGGTGGGTGGGCGGGCAAGATGACAGAGCGGCGGGTCCGTGAGCGGTACGAAGTGAGAAGCCGCCGGAACCCGAAGGCCCCCAGAGTAGCTCGCGCGCCAGAAGTGGACGGCGCCCCCCGTACCTCGGAGGTCCGGGGGCGCGCCGTGGTCTGCCGACCACCTTCTCCACTCAGCCCGGGGTCGGCTCCTTACCATGCCTAGATGCGGTGGTTGCGAGCCGACCCTCGAAGCAAACGCACTGCTCGAGCTGCTGTCATCTGGCAGCAACAGTAGGACTCGTACGGTCTCCCAGGCCCCTTGGACTGGAGGACGAACGTGCCTCCCGATCTAGAGGCGGAACCACACCTCTGTTCCATCGTCGCTCCGCTCAACACCCCACTCAGATGAGAGAGCGTGAACAAGCTGGAGGCCCCGTCCGCCTTCAGTTTCCAAGCTCAAACCCTGGTCGAATCTGAGTTCTTCTGGATCGAATCCGCTGCCACGGTCGAAGACGGACACGCGGAGACCTGGTTCTTCCATGGAAACGCTGACATCGATCGGTTCCTTGCCGTGTCGCACGGCGTTCGAGGCGATCTCCGAAGTCAAGAGGTGCGCTGCATCGATATCGACCTCGACATCGAAGCTCCCCAGGGCCTCCGAGAGGAAGAGCCGAGCCTCCGTCGCCGTCCTGGGGCCAGCACGAAGCTCCTTTGACCTCGAGCGTGGCGGATCGGGTACCGGCCCCATCACAGATGGCTTACCCCGCACGCTGGGCCAGTACGCCTTCCTCGGGCGCAGGGAGTCTTCTCTCGCTGCTACGCTCTCGACCTCGCCCCGAGCAAGGAGCACCAACATGGCCTTCGCGATCACTTCCGACGGTCACGGGTTCATCCTCCACGGCGAGCTCGACATGGCGAACGAGCGAGAGTTGGCGGCTGCGTTCGACGCGGTGCTGGGCTCCGGCGCACCCGTGACCGTCGACATGAGGCAACTTCGATTCATGGACTCAAGCGGCATCAAGGTGATCATCGCCGCGGCCAAGGCTGCCCCGAACGCGTGCATCATCCTGCACGGCGTGCACGATTCGGTTCAGAGGGTCGTGCATATGACGCGGATCGAGCAGGTCCCCAATCTCCACGTGGTGCCTTGCATCGTCGGCGTCTAGCCCCGACGTTCAGTGTCAGTCCTCCCCGCCGCCACGACCGGCGCGGCAGCGAGTTCCTCGTCATCTCAGGTTCCTCGGTCGTCTGTTGCGCTCGCCCAGGATCTCCTCCATCGTTCGCAGCGTTCTCGCCTCCGATATGAAACAAGATACGGCGCCTTCAACCCGCAATCGCAGAGAGCCTCGGCCTGAGTCCCAGTCGTATGAGGCACGGCCACGTCGTGCTACGTCAGATCCTCCAGCGAGCAGTGATGGATGGTCGCGTCGCTCGCAACGCTTCCAACAGGACATGACTCCCGCGAATCCAGCGGCTGGAGGCCACGTACCTGGAGCCTCAACACTTGGAGCAGATCGCCCGCCAGATGCGTCCCCCGTATGACCTCCTCGTGCGGCTGCTGGGGCAGCTCGGCCCGAGATTCGGCGAGGCCGCTGCCATCTGACGCCGCTCGGTCGACCTGTGCCGGCGGATCTTGATCTCCGAGTCGCTCGCGGAGGTCAACGCCAAGCACCTGTTCGGACCGACGAAGACGCACGCCGCTCGGCGGATCCCGTTGACCTCGAGCCTCGCAGACGAGCTCACAAGTTACCCCGACCTCGTCCCCTTCAGATCCCGCCGCCCTGGTCTTCACGTCGCCCCAGGGCGCTCCCTACGGCACAGCCTCTTCCGATCGCGCTTCTGGCTTCCGGCGCTGGAGCGTGCCGGACTGCCCCCTATCGGCCTGCACGTCCCTACGGCACTCCGCGGCCGCGGCCATGATCCGTGCCGGAGCCCCCCGCGAAGACGGTTCAGACGGTGCTGGGGCACGCCCTCCGCAGCGTTCACACTCACCGTCTACGGGCACATCTTCGACGCCGATCTCGACGATCTCGCTACGCGGCTCGAGCAGCAAGGACAGGATGGAAGCGGCATGTGGGTCTGCCACCTACCGGGCGTTTCG
>CBHFMJ010000176.1:0-5601 GCA_965994715.1 uncultured bacterium
GCACGCCCTGTGTGCGCTCGACCTCTACCTCGGCCCATCCCGAGAGGTGGCGATCGTCGGAGACCTGGGGGACGAACGCACCCGGTCGCTCGTGAACGAGGTGCACCGCGCCCGCTTCCTCCCGAACGCGATCGTCGCCGTGGGCGGACCTCGGGACGAGGAGGCAACCGAGGCGGTGGCGCTCCTTCGCGACCGACCGCAGGTGAACGGCCTCCCGACCGCGTACGTGTGTGAACGGTTCACCTGCCGCCTCCCGGTCACGACGCCCGAAGACCTCGCAGAGCAGCTGATGGAGACATGAGAGCCGTCCATGGGATCAGGTGCGCCGGCTCTGTGAACGTCGTGATCGACCGGACAACCTCGCTGTGTTTCACCGGAGAAGAGAAGGAGCCGATGATCTGATCATGTCGGTTGCGAGGAGTCTTCTCCACCGCCATCGCAACGCGGACGGTGGCTTCGGCCCCCACCCCGGCCAGCCGAGCGAACTGGAGCCCACCGCGCTCGCCGCGATGGCCCTGGCGGACCAGGACGCGGCGGCGTGGTTGGCCGCCGCGCAGCAACCGGATGGGGCCTTCGGGTTCGACGTAGGTTCCTATGTGAACGACTCGGCGACCGGATTATGCGCGCTCGCGGTCGGTCCTGGCTCCGAGCGCGAGAAGGCTCTCGACTACCTCGAGAACGCACAGGCCCAGCGGGTCGAGTCCTCGGCAGCGGTCCCGATCGATCCATCCGCGGTCGGCTGGGGATGGGTCGGGGGGACGGCATCATGGGTCGAGCCCACGGCCCGGGCGCTCTGGGCGCTCAGGGTTGCGAGACGCTCCTCACCTCGGATCGCGGATGCCGTGGCCCTACTCCGGGACCGGGCATCCGTTGGAGGCGGATGGAACTACGGGAACCGGGAGGTCCTCGGTGAGGAGCTTCCGCCCTACTCCCAGACGACGGCGGCAGCCCTGATCGGCCTGCGGCGTCTCGACCCCGATCTCGAGATCAAGGGTCTCGATTCGCTCCGGCGGCTCTGGCGCGCCGAGGCGGCCGGCGGCTTGTCGCTCGCGATGGCGATGGCGGCCTTCCGGATCCATGAGGCCCCATCCGACGCCGAGAGGGTGGGCGCTGCGCTCGAACGCCTGATCGTGGAGACGGAACTTCTCGGTGACGGGATCGCACTTGGCTGGGCTGCGCTGGCGGCGAGCGACAAGCTCCCCGGGATCGACGGATGAGACACCGCCACATCGATCGCCGGACGTTCCTCCGCGGAGCGGTCGCCGGAGGGGCGATCGCGACCGCCGGTGGACTTGGGCTCCGAGCTCTGCTCCGAGACCCACCTCCTTGGGACGAGGCAGCCTTCCCCCCTCCCGGCGACGCACGGGTGGCCGTGCTCGCCGCCACCGATTACGAGGGACCGTTGGAGTCGACGGTTCTCGAAGGCCTCCGCGCGATCGATGCCGATGTCGAGGGCGCGAACGTGCTGGTGAAGCCCAACCTGGTCGAATTCGACCCCACGACGGCGATCAACACCGAGCCGAGATTGATCGCCGCCACCGTCCTCGCCCTCCGTCGGCTCGGCGCTGCGTCGGTGCGCGTCGGCGAAGCCCCCGGCCACCGCCGGGACGTCCAGGACGTCGTCACCCGGTCGGGACTCGCGGATGCCCTCGCCGAGGTCGAAGCGCCGTTCGTCGATCTGAACCTCGCGGGCATCCAGCGGGTGTCGCTCCGCTCGCGGTACACGGATCTTGGCGCTCTATGGCTGCCGATACCGGTGGTCGAGGCGGACGTCGTCGTCTCCATGCCGAAGATGAAGACGCACCATTGGGCGGGTGTGACATTGTCTCTCAAGAACCTCTTCGGGACTTTGCCCGGGCGGGTCTACGGCTGGCCGAAGAACATCTTGCACTGGGCGGGGATCGAGCGGTCCATCCTCGACATCGCCGGCGCCGTGCGACCGTCCTACGCGATCATCGACGGGATCGTCGGCATGGAGGGCAATGGCCCGATCTCGGGTTCGCCGGTCGGATCGGGCGTCCTCGTGTTCTCGGACGACCCGGTGGCCGCGGATTCGGTCGGGGCATCCCTCATGGGTTTCGATCCCGAGCAGATCGCCTATCTCGCCGAGGCGAGCAGATTCCTCGGTCAGGCAGATCCGGCTCGGATCGAACAGCGTGGCGAGGACCCGGGACACTTGACACGAGCGTTCTCGCCCCCACCGCTCGGCGACGGCATCACCGCAGGCTAGTCGCGGACGTAGGGCCGCCGTTCACGTCGCCCGCGAGCCGATGCAGTCCGGTGTGTTCCCTCGCCGGTTGGTCGCGGTCGTCGAGACTCCCTAGCGGTCGCGCTCCCTGTTGGCTCGCCCCCTGGGACCGTGCTATCTGTCGAGGATCGGGCTGCGCTCCTGCCTGGGAGAAGTGGCCGTGCTCGACCTCCCGGCGGCCGTCCTTCGAGCCAGGAGATAGGCCGTTCCGTAGAGCGCAGCAACGAGGAAGAGGAGCGCTCGGAAGCCGGTGAGAAGTGACAGATACTCCAGGGTCCCGCCCACCATGGCGCCCAGAAGGTTCGCACCGAAGGCAGCGGTCGGGTCCTCCGTGTCCCGGAACCTCTCCGCGAAGATCAGGTTCGCGACGAAGATGGGGAAGAACGCGATCGCGATCGCCGCGAACAGACGAGGGACGATCGGCAGGCCGAGCAACGACCCGGTGGGGATCAGCCAGGCGACGAAGAGGCCGATGAATAGGATCCCGAGGAGGAGTCCGGGGCGCGCGATCCGGACCCTCCGCTCCACCTCGATGGCGAGGAGCACGGAGAGCAACACACCCACGAACACGAGCGAGTTGACGAACCACGTGGTCCCGAAGAGCAAGGCGAACTGCACGACGCTCTTCGTCTCGAGGAGGAGGAATGCCGCCCCCATGAAGAAGAGGTCTGCGTAGCGGAACATCGGACGGAACGACCCGCCGCCGAAGCGGATGAACACGATGGATGCAAGGAGGACGAGAGCGAGCGCCACGAGGTACCGAGAGGGGATGGAACGCTCCTGCAGATACAGGAAAGGCCGATCGTCGACCGCCGGCTCGACGACCGAGCGACCCTCAGGATCCCATCGTTCCTCGCAACGAAGGACCTCTGGATCGGCGCTCGCCACGAACACACTGAGACGCCCAACCTCCCCCGAACCTCTGCTGTCGCCCAGGTCGAAGCACGGACGTTCGCCGAACACCTCGGTGAGCGTTCCCGCGAGCCGGTCGGCCAGCCACTGCTCGCGGTAGAAGTTGTAGATCGTGAACGCTCCCTGAGGTTCGAGGTGTTCTGCTGCCGCCCGGAAGGCCTCCCGGGTGAAGAGGTAGCTCTCGAGACGAACCGCGGATTGCCCGCTGAGCAAGGCGAGCGAGTCGGGCAGGGCGAAGACGATGAGCTCGTAACGATCATCCGTTCGCTCCAAGAATGCTCGACCGTCGTCGACGAACTGCCGGACGCGAGGGTCCGCGTATGGCTGCTCCGGATGGAAGCGCTCACCGATCTCCATCAGCTTCGGGTCGATCTCGACCGCATCCACGCGGGAAGCTCCCTGACGCAAGGCCACCGAGACGTCGTTCCCGTTCCCCGCACCGATGACGAGCACAGTGTCGGGAGCCGCGGCGATCCGGTCGTACGGGAGCTCGTAGTCGGTTCCCTCCGTGCGGATCGCGGCCTGATGAGGAACGCCGTTCGCGTCGACGGCGACCAACCCCTCATCGTGCCCGAGGCGGAGCCGATAATACGGAGACCAGATGGTCTCGAAGCGGAACGTGCCTAAAGCAAGCACCGCTAGCAGCGAGGTGAGCGCGACGAGCTGGAGAGGGCTCGGTTTCCCGAGGAGCCAGAGACTGGTCGCGACGATGACGACGCCCCACCCGATGGATCCTGTCCCCGTGAACGAGAGGACGGAGAACGCAACGATCCCGAGGATCGATCCGAGGATGTCGAGCCGGTAAGCCTCGAGCGCCGGGAATCGTTGGAATCTGACGGCGACGCCGTGGGCCACGGTCGCGAGGGAAGCCGCCGTCGCACAGAACACGAGAGGGAGCAGGACCCACGCAGGCAGTCCCGTCTGGCGCACGCCGAAGAACACGAGGTCCCCTCCGGTGCGATCGATCTGCGCCGGAAAGGCGCTGACGAGACCGAGGAAGAGCGCGATCACCACCGGGGACCACGCGAACAGATCAGGTCCCTTGTGGGCCCGCAGGAAACCGATCCCGATGCCGAGGAAGCTGCCCAACAAGACGAAATTGGCGAAGTACGACAGGTGCACGACCCAAGCCCCCGACCACCTGATCGCGACCAGCTCCACGAAGAGCATCAGGAAGCTCGCCGCCACCAGTTCGAGGCGTTGTCGGCGCATCGGCGAAGGCTAGCGGGCCGGAACTGACGTAGCCAGCTTCTTCCGGATCCACATGAAGTCGAGAAACGAGACCGGCGAGCGGGGTCCCGCTGAGTGGGTGGCTAGACTCGCGATCTATCGCGACCAGAAAGGACGACCTGTGCCCACCGCGACGATCCACACGAACAAGGGCTCCTTCACCGTGCGGCTGATGCCCGATCACGCGCCGAAGACCGTTGAGAACTTCGTCGGCCTCGCGAGCGGCTCCAGGGAATGGAAGGACCCACGGGATGGACAGACGAAGTCAACCGCGCTCTACGCGGGCACGATATTCCATCGCGTGATCCCGGGGTTCATGGTCCAGGGGGGCGATCCGACGGGGACGGGGATGGGGGGGCCCGGCTACCAGTTCGAGGACGAGGTGCCCTCCGACGGGCCCAGGTTCGACCGGCCCGGGCTCCTGGCGATGGCGAATGCGGGACCGGGCACCAACGGCTCTCAGTTCTTCGTGACGGTGGCTGCGACGCCATGGCTGGACGGGAAGCACACGATCTTCGGCGAGGTCACCGTGGGCTACGACGTGATCGAATCGATCGCGGGCGCGCCGACCGGTTCGCAGGACCGGCCCGTCGACGAGGTCGTGATCGAACGGATCGACGTGGCCGACTAGCCCGGTGCGGGGGCATGCGCGGCATCGACCCGATAGACGAGGTGGAGCCAGCGCTCCGCACCGTGGAGCGTCTCCTTCCAGACGGTCATCCCGATCCGCTCGGCCACGCCACGTGACGGCACGTTCTCGGGACGGCTCAGCGAGATCACGTGATCCATCCCGAGCGGCCCGAGGCAGCGGTCCCGCCACGCCGCGGCCGCTGCGGGCGCGATCCCTTTACGCGCGCGGCGTGGCGTGACCGACCAGCCGATCTCGACCTCGCCGACGCCGTCGATCACCTGCGGGATCGGCCCGCAGTTGCCCAGGAACTCCCCCGACCGCCGATCCTCGATCGCCCACAGGCTGTAGCCGTACCGCTCCTGCCGGTCGAGCGACCGCTCGATCCAGGCACGTGATTCCTCACGACTGAACGGATGCGGGTAGAAGCGCATGTGGTGGGCGTCCGATTGGATCTCGTGCAGGGCGTCCAGGTCCGACAGGTCCGCCGCGAACGGGCGGAGCCGCAGGTGGTCCGTCTCGAAGGCCACCTCCCCCACGACAGCGAGCGTACCGAGGGGCGTGAGCGCAGGGCCACGGGTAC
>CBHFMJ010000177.1:0-5592 GCA_965994715.1 uncultured bacterium
TCGCTCTGAAACCTGTGTTCGGACCTTGAGGTCGGATCGACGGGGCTAGAGCAGATCCATGTCTCCCGGTGAGGACCCCCGTTCCGTCAGGTGTCGTGCGAGCTCGCTGCGATGTTGCGTTCCATGATTCACGATGTGGGCGACGGTCATGCTGAGCGTCGCCTCCGTCGTGGCACCGTCGCTCTCCCATGAGTAGATGCGGTCGAGGTCGTCGCTGGAGAGTCCCTCCACATAGGCCGCGAGACGTTCCGTCTCCTCGCCCCAGAACGACCTGCTCGAGATGTCCGGGAGTGGGGGCACCTCCCACTCGTACGGATCGTCGACGTCGTTCCCGAGGAGGAACTCTCGCCAACTGTTGTCCACGACGACGAGGTGACGAAGGGTCTCCGCGACGCTCCCGTGGTCCAGGGCCGCACGTTGCTCGAATCCCTCGCCGCTGAGCGACGCGATCGCATCGAGGATCTGCGTGTTCGAACGCGCGTGGTAGCGGATCAGGTCCGTGAGATGTGATCGGATCACCCGGCGAGTCTAGGCACGCGCCCGATCATGGAAGAGGCGATCAGTCCTCGAGCTCGCGCGCGATGTCGTCGCGGAGGTTCGCCAGGCGATCGATGACGGTCTGGATCGCTTCACGGACGGGTTCGGGCGCGCTGTCCACGAGGCCCTCGAGCTCCGCCCGAGCATCGCTCATCCGCCGCTCTGCATCCTCGAGAGCTTGGCGCGTCTCGTCGCTGGGGTTCTCGCGGTACGCCTCCAAAGCGGCGTCCGCCTCATCGACGGTGTCACGGACCCGAGCGACCGCCTCGCGGACCGGCCCCTCGTCCCCGATCGCTTCGACGAGATCGTCGATCGCTTTCGTGGCATCCTGGAACTCGTCCGTGAGGCCACTCTCGGAGGTGCACGCGGGCAGCAGCGCGCACAGCACGATCAGGGTGGCTCTCTTCATGCCCGACCCGTACCCGCGGACGGGCGTCGGCAAGCATCAGCCCCGTTCGAAGTACCGGATCAGCTCCCAGTCGGTGACGGTCTGGTTGTCGAAGATGATCTGCTCCTGGCGGGCCATGTTCACAAGATGCCCGAACGCGAAGTCCCCGAACGCTTCCCGCATCACTTCCGAGTGCTCCATCTCCGCGATCGCCTCGTGCAGCGAGGAGGGCACCCGCTCGGCGTCCTTCGACTCGTACGCGTTCCCTTCGAACAGGGGAGGGCACTCGACCTGGTTCTGGATCCCGTGGAGACCGGCCGCGATCGTCGCGGCGTACCCGAGGTACGGGTTGACGTCTCCCCCCGGCAGTCGCGACTCGACCCGGTTGCCCTGATGTTCGCCGACCACCCGGAAGCCGCACGTGCGGTTGTCGTGACTCCACAGGATCGCGGTCGGCGCCCACGATCCGAGTTGGTAGCGCTTGTAGGAGTTCACGAACGGCGCGTACATCCACGCCATCTCACGCGAGGTGGACATCAACCCGCCCAGCATGTGCTTGAACGTCGGGCTCATGTGGTTCGCGTCTTCGTCATCCCACATCAGAGATTCGGAGCCGTCCTCGTTCCACACACTCGAGTGCATGTGGCAGGAGGACCCTGCTTCGTCCATCGTCCACTTCGCCATGAACGTGATCGCGGCGCCGTTCATGGCGGCGATCTCCTTCGTCCCGTGCTTGTACAGCGCGTGGTAGTCGGCGGTCGTCAGGGCGTCCGCGTACGTGATGTTGATCTCGTGTTGGCCACGACCGAACTCGCCCTTCGAGAACTCGATCGGGATCCCGGCACCCAGCATCCCGTTGCGGATCTGGCGTATCAGCCACTCGTCCTTGGTGGTCGCGAGCATGTGGTAGTCCATGATGTACGGGGACGACGGCTGGATGCCCTGGTAGCGCTTCGCGGCCGCCTCTTCGTACGACTCCTTGAAGAGATAGAACTCGAGCTCCGATCCGGTCTTGAACGTGTAGCCGGCCGCCTTCGCCCGCTCGACCTGGCGGCGGAGGATCGTGCGGGGCGCGACCTCGACCAGCTCGCTCGTGTGCTCGTCCGCGACGTCACAGATCACCATCGCCGTCTTCTCGAGCCACGGGACGAGCCGCATCGTGGACATGTCCGGGATCATCCTGAAGTCGCCGTAGCCGGTCTCCCAGCTCGCGTACTCGAAGCCGGGAAGTGGCTCCATCTCCATGTCGATCGCGATCAGATACAGGCACGCGTGGAGCCCTTCCTCTCCCATCACGTCCTCGAGGAAGAAGTGCGGAAGGATGCGCTTGCCGACGAACCGCCCCTGGAAGTCCGTGAACATGCACAGGACGGTGTCGATCTCGCCGGCGTCGGCGAGCTCCTCGAGTTGCTTGGCGTCGATCATGCCTTGCCGCTCCATCGCACCTCCTCGGAGACGAACGGAGCGGTGGGCGCTCGCCCACCGCCCCGTATCAGTGATCGCAGGCTACGGCGCTGGGGGCGGGGGCTCGTGGGTCGTTCGGCCCTCCAGGATCGCCTCTTGATCGGCGGCGCTGGTGCTGTAGCTGACTTCCGGAACGCCACGCTCGCCCTGCGTGAGCGCGAACTCCTCCTCCGGCGAGAGCACTAGCCGGTTCCGGCCGGCGACCGCGAAATAGAGGAGACCGAGGATGTAGTACACGGCGACGCCGTACACCCCCGGTCGGTAATCCTCGTTCAGGAAGATCGAAGCGAGCGCTACCAACGCGATGATCCCGGCGATCGCCGCTCCCGGCACGCCCCACTTGCTCATGTAGGGTCGGTCGATGTTCGGCAGTTTCTGCCGGAGCAGGATGAAGGACAGGCACTGCAGCGCGTAGGAGATGACCGCTGCGAACACCGCCATGTTCAGCACGGCCGCGACCACCTGCGCCCCCGCGGTGCCCGCCTCCGCGTTGCGGAAGAAGAGCCACACAACGAGCACGACGAGGTACCCGACGATCGCACCGGTGACGAGGGCGATGTGCGGCGTCTTCCGCTCGCCATGCGTCACCGAGAGGAACTTCGGGAAGTACCCGGCGCGTGAGAGGGAGTACGTGTTGCGGCCGTACGCGTAGATGATGGTGAAGAAGCTCGCCACCAGCCCGATCAGGCCGAACAAGGCGAGGATCTCGGCGGCGAAGCCTTCTCCGAACACGCCCTTGAAGCCGTCGAAGAGCGGCGTTCCGGACGCGCCGATCGCCGACGCGCCGCCGTCCACCCCGGAGTTGATGATCAGGGTGAGAACGCTCGCGATCAACAGCGTGTGCATCCCAAGGATGGTGCCCTTCGGGACGTCTCGCCGTGGGTCCATCGACTCTTCCGCGGCGAGCGGCACCTCCTCGATAGCGAGGTAGAACCAGATCGCGAACGGGAGGGCTTTGAAGATGCCGGCGACCCCGAACGGCAGGAATGGACCGCCGCCGCCCGCGAGGGCTTCACCGCCTCCGTCCGGGATGTTGTACCAGAGATCCATGTTGAATTCCCCGGACACGATCGCGGAGACGTAGAAGATCGCCAGCACACCGAGTGCCAGCACCGTGATCGCAACGGTGAACCGCATCGTCGCCTCGATGCCGATGATGTTGACCCAGACGAAGAGGGCGTAGAACACGAGCCACCAGATCGGCTCACTGTTCCACCAGGGATCACCGGTGATGTCGAAGAAGCTGATCATGAGTTCCTGCATCAACAAGCCGATCGCACCGACCACGACGGCGGGCGTGATCACGTACTCCATGTTCTCGGCGAGCCCGGTGGTGAACCCACCCCACGGACCCATGGCCGAGCGAGCGAAGGAGTACGCGCCGCCCGTATGCGGCAGGGCAGGGGACATCTCCGCGATGCTGTAGCAAAGGCCGTAATACATGACGGCGATAACCGCTGTCGCGATGAGCAGTCCGCCGAACCCGCCGACGTCGAGGCCGAAGTTCCAGCCGTAGAAGTCGCCCGAGATGACCGCGCCGACACCCAGCGCCCAGAGCGACCAGACGCCGGCATGCCGTCGGAGCCCTCGCTTCTCGAAGTAGTCCTGGTCTACTTCGCGGTAGGTGACCGAGCCGAGTTTCCGTTCAGACACGGCTACAACCTCCCTCCCTCGACCGCCCGCGCGGCCGATGGCGGTAATTCAGCCTCAGCCCGGTCGGGCTGTCAATCTGACGGGTTGCCTCGAAATGATCCTCCCGCGCTCCGGAGGACGGCACCGGCGAGAAGGGCACCTACGAGCCACGCCGCGATGGTGAGCGTGTATCCCCATGTACCCGAGATCGTCGCGAACAGCGCGCCAAGAACCATCGAGACGGCGAGTGCCACGATCCCGATCCGCTTCCCCACGATCGATCGGATCATGAGGACCGTGAGGATCGAACCGACGAGGGGAGCAAGCGTGTAGGGGCCATCTCCCCCACTCCACGTGTGTCCCGTTGCGAGATCGCTCAGCATCTGCCGGACCATATGCGACCTCCTCAGTCCTCGGGCGTGACGTAGGCGGCCGTGATCCCGCCGTCGACGACCAGCGACGTGCCCGTCATGTAGCTGGAATCGTCGCTCGCGAGGAACAGAGCCGCGTTCGCGAGCTCCTCCGCCTGCCCCAGCCGGCCCATCGGGATGTGGACGAAACGACGCTGCCGTCGCTCCGGGTCCGAAAGGAGTTCGGCCAGCAGCGGAGTGTCGATCGGGCCGGGGCACAAGGCATTGCAGCGCACGCCCTTCCTCGCGTATTCGACCGCGATCTCTCGTGTCATCGCGAGCACCGCTCCTTTCGAGGCGGTGTATGCCGTCTGGGACGTCGCGGCTCCCATCCAGGCCACGAAGGAGGCGACGTTGATGATCGAACCACCCCCGGAGTCGATCATCGCCGGGATGCCGTACTTGCAGCCGTGCGCGACCCCTTTCACGTTGACCGCGAGGGTCGTGTCCCAGATGGACTCGTCGGTCGAATGGACCGAGCCGTCGTCGCCGAGCATCACGCCGGCGTTGTTGTAGAGGACCGTGAGACCGCCGTACGAATCGACAGCTCGCGCCACCATCGCCTCCGCGTCCGCCTCGCGGGACACGTCCGCGTGGACGTAGATCGCTTCGCCGCCATCTGCGCGGATCTTCTCGGCGACCTGCTCGCCGGCGTCGTCGGTCACGTCGGTCAGGACGACCTTGGCCCCTTCGGACGTGAAGAGTTGGGCCGCGATCAGACCCATCCCGCTCGCGCCTCCCGTGATCAGCGCCACCTTGCCTGCCAGGCGTCCCATCGATACCTCCCGCTCTTTCTGGCCGCTCTTTCTGGCCGCTCTTTCTGGCCGCTCTTTCTGGCCGATCCGGTGTGGCCGAGGATAACGCCGGCCGTCTCGACGGGCGCCCGAGTGGCTCGCCGGAGAGGGCGGCGGGGCCTTCAGTAGACTCGCGCCATGCCTGAACTGCCGGAAGAACTGAAGACGCGTCCCGAACGCAAGGCCGGGCAGGAGCCGACGGCGTCGCTGACGCTCGAGGCATACAACCGGCTGAAGACCGAGCTCGAGGAGCTCGTGACCAACGGACGGGACCGGATCGCGGAGCGCCTCAAGGTGGCGCGCGAGCACGGGGACATCCGGGAGAACGCCGAGTACGACGCTGCCAAGGATGCGCAGGGCCTGATGG
>CBHFMJ010000178.1:0-5508 GCA_965994715.1 uncultured bacterium
CCTCAGACGGGCGGCCGTTCCGTTCCCGGCCGGTTCGCCTGACCGGCCTCCTCGTCGAGGTCCACCAGCGTTTCCGCGCCACCCTCCAGCGGCTCCAGCTCGTCCTCGGCTTTCTCCTCGTCGGGGGCGCCCGGCGGGCTCGGTTTCCGCTCCGCCAGGTCGTCGTCGGCCATCTGGGCCTCTTCGGGTTGGCCGACGTCCATCGGGTCGCGTTCGGATCCTGCGGCGGTCATGGTTCGCCTCCTCGACTCGGGTGGGTTCTCGCGGGCGACTCCAGGCGTTCCCTACCCTTGGAGCCCTCCCTCAAACACCCCTGCTACGAGCGACTTTGGGCCACATCCCTTCACGTCCTGGCCGCCGCTCGACGATGTCGACGTCGGCCCTCGAGGACTCACTCGGGTGGGTTCGAAGATCCTTCCGCCGGGAGCGATCGAGGGATGAACACGGTGATGGATCCCTCCTCCTGGCCGGAGCTGCGCAGGTAGGCGAAGGAGACGGACGCGGCCCGGGCGGCAGCGTCGAGGTCGGCGTTCCAAAGCGGGCCGGCCGAGGACGGGGTCCAGGTTCTGTCTCGGTCCCACGCGCCCGGCCCTCTGACGGTCATCGCGACGTAGTCGCCCGGCGCGACACCGTCCGGGCCGTCGTCGCCGACCGTCACGTTCGACGCGTTCAGCGTGAGGTCCGCCAGGACGTCGTGATGCAGGAGTCCCACGACGATCATCTCGCCGAGCATCCGGATGAACGGTTCGTCCTCGACATCGACCTGCCAGAGCTCCGGCGGACGCTCGACCCGCATGAACGCGTGCGCCGTCAGGAGCGCGTCGAGATCGATCCTCCGCGGCTCCACGTGACTACCTCTCCGAGAGGAGCTCGATCATGGTCCGGGCGTCGCGGATCGCGGCGCCGGTCGGGTCGTTGTTGAAGTAGAGATAGGCCTCCTCCGCGCCGGTTGCGGAGATCCGCGAGGCCCATCGCCGCAACTTGTCACGGCGGTAGCCGGGACCGTCGACGGTTCCCTGATGGAAGCGGACGTACAGCCACCTCGCGGTCATGGGGAGGGTGTGTCGCATGCCCGGCCCGTCGGGCCAAACCAGGGCGGCGCCCGCGCCGTCGAGCAGGAGGAAGACGTTATCCGTGTACCAGGATCGGTCGCGGAATTCGAACGCGGGTTGCATACCCTTCGGAAGGACCTGCAGGAGCTCGCGGAGCCGCTCGATCTCCACCGGGAACCGTGGGGGAAGCTGGAACAGGATGGGTCCGAGGCGGTCTCCGAGACCGGTCGCTCGCTCCCAGAGGAGCTGGACGGGTCCCTCAGGATCCCTCAGCCGCTTCAGGTGGGTGATGAATCTGCTCGCCTTCACCGTGACGACGAACCCGGGCGGCGTCTGGTCCCTCCAGCGTTCGAACGTGGCGCGCTCGGGGAGGCGGTAGAACGAGTTGTTCACCTCGACCGTGCCGAACCGCTCGGCGTAGTACGCGAGCCAGTCCCGCTGCGGCACGCCATCCGGATAGAACACGCCCCGCCAGTCGTCGTACTGCCAACCGCTGGTGCCGATGTGCGGCCGCACCTCACGTCCCCTCCGCGTTCGCCCTCGGAAGGTGTCCGGAACACACGATCGTGAAACGCGATCTGCGGGAAGGGCCTCGGACGGAGAGCGTCTGCATCGGCACCTATCATGGTCGGCATGCGCGGCGACCGTGTCGAGATCGTGGTGGACATCGGCAACGGGGTGCAGACCTACGAGATCGAGGCGACCCGCGCGGGGCGCCGTGTGGAGGTCACCACGGGCCGAGGCATCGTGGAGGTCTCGGAGGTCACGCGCGGCGGCAAGGCCGTGAGGACCGGACGGTTCATGACGGCGCGGGTGGTCGCCCTCGTCGAGCATCCGGCAGAAGGTGAGCCCGAGGTGGGCCCGCGCCGCACCCGGAGGGCCGTCCGCGGGCAATCGTCGCTGTTGTAGCGCGACCTATCCGCCGGAGACGCGCTCGTCCGCGTTCTCGGCGCGGATCTGCGCCAGGCGATCGAGCGCCCGGCCCGACCATCCCGCGATCTGCTGCTCGCCGAGCTCGCCGGAGATGCGGATCGCGCTCTTCAGATCCTCTTCGCCTTCGTCGAGGCGTCCGAGGTCGCGGTAGGTGATCCCGCGCTCGGCGAGCGCGTCCGCCATCTCCCACCGAGCGCCGAGCTCCTGGAAGATCTCGATCGCGCGGTCGAACCGGGGGATCGCTTCCGTGTGGTTCCCGAGGTCCTCGTCGAGCCGACCGCGCTGGACCATCGTGACGGCGACGCTGAAGCGATCGCCCATCTCCTCGGCGAGCTCGCGCGCCTGCTCGATCAACCGAGCGGCTTCCTCCGTCTGGTTCTTCTGCGACTCGTTGATCGAGAGCGCCGTCAGTGCTCGGACGCGGGCCCAGGTGTCGTCGTGCTCCTCCGCCAGCTCGAGCGCTCGATGCCAGATCGAGTCGGCCTGGTCGAAATCCTCCCGAGTCCAGGGGACCCACCCCGCGAACAGCAGGGACCGCGAGGTCGCCCACGCGTCGTCGAGCTCCCCCGCGGCCGCGAGCGAGTTCGCCAACAGCCGCTCCGCCTGATCCAGGTCTCCGTCGACGTTGATCGCGATGTCGCCCTGGTACCGGAGCGCGAGGGCGAGCGTCCACGCGTCGTCGAACTTCTCGCCGAGCTCGACGGCGCGGGCCAACGCCTCGCTCGCGGCCGGGTACTCGCCGAGCCAATAGTGCGCCTCCCCGGTGCCGGCGAGGACCCGCCCCTCGCGGACCCCCCAGGTGTCCTCGGCCCCGGCCATCCCGAGCGCCCGCTCGTAGTAGTCGAGGGCCGAACGGCTCTCCATGCGCCGCCGGGCGCGATCGCCGGCGAGGACCAGGGCGTCGGCCGCCAGCTCCGGGAGCCGGCGATCCGCTGGGTCGAGATCGAGCGAAGCCAGCGCCGCTCGCTCCAGATGGTCGGCCGCGTAGGAGCGATGGCCCGACTCCATCAGGGCCCGAGCGATCTTCTCGTGCAGGCTCCGCCGCTCGCGCTTCGGGAGGCTCGAGTACGCGACCTCCCGGACGGTCTCGTGACGGAACCGCCACCGCGGTGCCCTGCCGGCGTCGTCCCGCACGAGGATCTCCGCCTCCTCGAGCCCCTGGAGATCCTCGGGCTCCGCGTCCGACACCGTGGCGAGCTCTTCCTGGTCGAAGGAGAAGATGAAGACGGAGGCCCGCCGGGCCAGGTCGCGGAGCCGATGCCGGAGGCTGTCCAAGCGGGCGGCCACGACGGCCTGCACGGTGGGGGGGAGCTCGCGCCCGGAGCTGGCCGCGCCGTCCTGCCGAGCCCGCAGGACCATGCCGGTCGTCTCGACGATGAAGAACGGGTTCCCGCCGGTGCGGTTGGCGATCTCCTCGGCTTCTGCATCGCCCACGCGTCCGCCCGCGGCTTCCCGCACCAGCTCGACCGACTCGAGCAGTGGGAGCGGGTCGAGCCGCAGCGTGACCGCGTTCACGGCACCGGATCCCCAGGCCGGGCGCTCCTCCAGGAGCTCCGGTCTGCCGAGCGCGATCGTGAGGACCCGCTTGGGGGCGTTCTTGGAGGCCGCCGCCGCCCGCTCGATCAGATCGAGCATCGGAGGGCGGAGCAGATGAACGTCTTCGAACACCAGCACGACCTCGCCCCGGGCGCTCAGCCCCTCGACCAAGGCGAGGAACCCGCTCTGCACTTCCTGGACGAAGACCGACTCCTCGCGCTTCGGTCCGCCGAGCCCGATCGTGAGACCCAGTCGGCCGGCGACCCGCTCCGCCTCGCTGGGGTCGCAGCAGCCGTCGACGACGTCCTGGAGCCGGCGCATCGCTTCCTCGGGCGCCATATCGTCCTCGATCCCGGCGATCTCACGGACGATCGCGGTCACGGGGGCGAACGTCGCCGTGTCACCGTAGGTTCCCGCGCGCCCACGGAGGATCGTGACGTCCGAGTCGAGCCCCGCGAGCAGCTCATCGGCGAGCCGCGACTTGCCCACGCCCGGCTCGCCCATGATCGAGACCAGGAGCGGGCTGGCCGTCGCCTTCACCCGCGCCACGCTCCCGCGCAGGATGTCCATCTCGTTCGCGCGCCCGACGAACGGGATCGTGCGTCGAGCGGATCGCGTGGTGAGCTGGTCCACCTGATATGCCTGGAGCGTGCCGGCGAACCCCTTCGCCTCGACCTCTTGCTGCGGGCCGAAGGAGACGGCGTCCTTCGTGAGGGCGTGCGTGGTGGCGCCGACCAGCACCTGTCCGGGCTGCGCCGCGGACTGCAGGCGGGCCGCCGCGTTGACCACCTGGCCGGTGACGAGCAACTGCCCCGTGGGTCCCACGCCCGTCGCGGCCTCGCCCGTCTCGACACCCACGCGGATCTCCAGGGGCTCCTCGAGACCGAGGGACTGCTGGAGGCGATGCATCCTTCCTCGGATGGCGAGGCCCGCACGGACCGCCCGCACGGCGTCGTCCTCCTGGACGTGCGGCAGGCCGAACACCGCCATCACGGCGTCGCCGATGAACTTCTCCGGATGGCCGCGGAGCGCGCGGAGCTCCTCGCTCGCGGCATCGAAGAACCCTCCGAGCACGTCGCGGGCGCGTTCGGGATCCAGCCGCTGCCCGAGGCCTGTGGAATCGACCAGATCCGCGAACACCACCGTGACCATCTTGCGCTCCTCGGTGCCGAGCGTCGTGGACACGGGGGTGCCGCAGTTGGGACAGAAGCGGGCTCCCTCCGGCAGGGGGTGACCGCAGAACTCACACCGCATGAGGTTCAGCATAGGGCTGGGCACCGACCCCGACGGAGCGTCGATGGGAGACTCGAGAGGCATGCAACTCACAACGTTCGAGCGTCCCGAGGACTTCCGTCGCTGGCTGGAACGACATCACGCCAGCGAACGCGAGCTGTGGGTCGGCTACTACAAGAAGTCTTCCGGCAGAGCGAGCATGACATGGGCGGAGTCGGTGGACGAGGCGCTGTGCTTCGGGTGGATCGACGGGCTGCGCAAGCGCGTCGACGACGATCGGTACATGATCCGCTTCACCCCGCGCCGGGCCGGGAGCATCTGGAGCGCGGTGAACATCGGGCGCGTGGCCGTGCTCACCGAAGAGGGCAGGATGCGGCCCGCGGGTCGGAAGGCGTTCGAGGCTCGACGCGAGGACCGATCGGGGATCTACTCCTACGAGCGGCGTGACGACGCCGTGTTCTCGCAGGCGTTCGAGAAGCGCTTCCGTGCGAAGAAGCGGGCGTGGGCGTGGTTCGAGGCACAGCCGAAGGGATACCGCCAGAACACGATCCGGTGGGTCATGACCGCCAAGCGAGAGGAAACCCGGGAACGGCGTCTCGCCACGCTGATCGAGGACTCCGCCGAAGGACGAAGGATCGCCCAGCTCAGGCGGTGAGTCCGGGGGCGGGCCGACGGCCGACCCCGGTAACCCCTTGGCCGCGAAGGGTGGGGGTGCACCCCGGGCGGGGGGCCGGGGGGGGGGGGGGTGGGGGCC
>CBHFMJ010000179.1:0-5483 GCA_965994715.1 uncultured bacterium
GAGCGCCATCATCGCCACGATCGTCGTGCAGTTGGGAACGGCGATGATCCTCGGCGATCCCACGAGCGCCTCCGGGTTCACCTCCGGGACGACGAGCGGCACGTCCGGCTCCATGCGGAACGCGGAGGACTTGTCGATGCACACGGTTCCCGCCGCCGCCGCCTCGCGCGCGAACCCTCGTGCGATCGACGCGCCGGCAGCGGAGAGCGAGAGATCCACGCCGCGAAGCGCCTCGAGCGACAGCTCCCGGATCGGGACCTCACCACCGCCGAACCGGATCGTGCGGCCCGCGGACCTCGCAGAGGCGAGCGGGACGAGCTCGTCCACGGGGAACGCGCGGGCCTCGAGGATGCGCAGCATCTCGGTGCCCACCGCGCCGGTGGCGCCGACGACGGCGACCTTCAGGTTCCTTTGCAGACCCATGTGGTCACCCTACCGCCGCTCCATCCAGGCCGAAGCGCGTGTGCACAACCCGGAGCGCGCGCTCCGCGTCCGCCTTCCGCACGACGCACGAGATGCGGATCGGTGAGGTGGAGATCATCTCGATGTTGATCCCCTCCGTCGCGAGCGCATCGAACATGTCGGCGGCGACGCCCGGCTGACTCTTCATCCCGGCCCCCACGAGCGAGATCTTCGCGACGCCGTCGTCGACCGACCAGTTCCGTGCCTGCACCTGCTGCGCGATGCCGCCGATAGTCGATTCGAGGCTCGCGACGTCGGCGATCGGCGCGGTGAACGACAGGTCGGTGGCCCCCTCGTGCGAGACGTTCTGCACGATCATGTCGACGCTCACACCGACGCTCGCGACCGCCTTGAACAGCGCGGCCGCGACGCCCGGCGTGTCGGGGATCCCGTCGAACGTCACCTTCGCTTCGTCGGTCTCGAGGGCGACCCCCGAGATCAGGACGTCTTCCATGTCGTCGTCGACCTCCTGCACCCAGGTGCCGGGTGCCTCGTCGTCGAAGGAGGACCGCACGTGCAGCCGGAGGCCGCTCCTCCGCGCGAGCTCCACGGAGCGCGACTGGAGCACCTTCGCCCCCGCCGCCGCGAGCTCGAGCATGTCGTCGTAGCCGATCCGCTCGATCAGCCGTGCCTCGGGCACGATGCGCGGATCTGCGGTCATCACGCCACCCACGTCGGTGTAGATCTCGCAGACCTCGGCTCCCACGGCCGACGCCATCGCGACGGCGGTGAGGTCCGATCCGCCCCGTCCAAGGGTGGTGATCTCGTAGGCGGAGGAGAGGCCCTGGAACCCCGCGATGATCACCACGTTGCCGGCCTCGAGTGCCTCGAGGATCCGCCTGGGCCGGATCTCGATGATCTTGGCCTGTCCGTGTGCGGTGTCGGTGATGATCCCCGCCTGCGAGCCCGTGTAGCTGGCGGCGCGGCACCCGCGGGCGTTGATCGCGATGCCCAGGAGCGCCATCGCGATCCGCTCGCCCGCCGTCAGGAGCATGTCCATCTCACGGGGGTCCGGCTCCGGCGCGATGTCCTTCGCCATGCGCGCGAGGTCGTCGGTGGTCTGACCCATCGCCGAGACGACCACGATCACGTCGTTGCCGGCGTCGCGCGCCTCCACCACCCGGTCGGCAACGACGCGGAGCCGATCGACGCCGTCGACCGAGGTCCCGCCGTATTTCTGCACGACGATGGGCATGGGGCGAGCGTAGCAGTGCGTCTGAAGGCGACCGGTCAGGCTGGACCGGCCGCGTCGACCTAGTCCAGGAGCCCGAGCGCCTCACGCAGGAACCGCACCTGCAGCAGGAGCAGGTTCTCCGCAACGGACTCCTCGGTGGTCATGTGCGTGATGCCGGAGAGCGGCACGACCGAATGTGGCCGCCCGGCCTCGGTGAACGCGCGGGACATCCGCAGCGTGTTGGCGACGAAGACGTTGTCGTCGGCTAGGCCATGGATCAGGAGCAACGGCCTCGAGAGGTTCGGCGCGTCCTCGATCAGCGAATTCCTTCTATAGGTATCGGGCTCCTCCTGAGGAAGTCCCAGATAGCGCTCGGTGTAGGCGGTGTCGTACAGCGTCTGGTCCGTGACCGGCGCCCCGGCGACGGCGGCGTGGAACACGTCGGGGCGACGGAGCACGGCCATCGCCGCGAGGTAGCCGCCGAACGACCAGCCGCGGATCCCCACGCGGTCGAGATCCAGGAACCCGAAGCGCTCGGCCGCCGCTTGGAGAGCGTCCACCTGGTCATCCAGCACCGGCCCGGCGAAGTCGCGGTAGACGGCGTGCTCCCACGCGACGCCTCGGCCGGGCGTTCCCCGTCCGTCGGCCACGAGGACCGCGAAGCCCTGATCCGCGAGCCACTGGGGCTCGAGCGTCGCCCGGTAGGCGTTGAGGACCTTCGCGAAGTGCGGCCCCCCGTAAGGATCCAGGATCACCGGGAGGGGGGACGGAGGCTCCGCTCCGCCGGGCGTGAACACGGCCACCCGGATCTCCCGGTCGCCGACGACGCCGAACGTGGGGTGGGCATCGATCACCGGCGACTCGACGTGGGAGCGGATCTCCGCGATCTCGGCGCCGGCGCGGAGCACGACGGCCCGACGCATCCGCCGATCGGCGAGGTCGGAGACGACCACCATGAGGTCGCCGGCGCGGGCGGCGGTGTGGACGCCCGGCTCGGTGGTCAGACGCTCCGGACTCCCGGCCCCGTCGCCCGTGATCCGCCACACGTGCAGCTCCGTGGGATCTTCCTGCGCCGCGAAAACGATGTCGTCGCCGACGTCGAGCACGGACGCGACCTGGAGACCCGCCGGCGTAACGGGCTCCCCGTCCAGCGTGATCCGACGGGTGTCCTCGCTCTCCTCCACGAACACAGGCCGTCCGTCCGACAGGCGATCGGGCACACCGGTGACGATCGTCTGCCAGTGCTCCGCGGTGTGCTCGAGGAGGGTCTGAGTCTTCCCGGAGTCGGGGTCGGCCTCGAGCACGAGCCAGCGCTTCTGATCGCGGGACAGGACCAGCAGGGTGAACGGACATCGATCGTTCCACGTCACCTCGACGAGGTACGGGAAGGCGTCGCGGTCCCAGTCGACGTCCACGCGCGAGCCATCGAGCTCGAGGATCGAGAGCGACACGTCCGCGTTGTCGGTCCCGGCCTGCGGATACCGGACGGCTCGGGGCGGCGCGTCCGGATCCACCGGCGAGGCGATGTGCCACACACGCACGGCTCGCTCGTCCACGTGCGCAGCCGCGACCCGCTCCCCGTCCGGCGACCACCAGAACCCACGGTGACGCTCCAGCTCCTCAGAAGCGGCGAACTCCGCGATCCCCCAATGGACGTTCGGGTCGTCGTCATGCGCGAGGACCCGCCTCGGCCCTCCGGCCCCCTCTCGCGCGGGAAGATCCTGCACATGGAGAGCGCCGTGTACGACGTAGGCCACACGGCGGCCCGTGGGATCCGGCCGCACGTCGAACGCTCCGTCGGCGGCGTGTTCCAGCGGGCGCGCCCCGCCGGCGACGAGGTCCGCGACGTGCACCCGGCCTCCGAGCACGAACGTGGCGAAGGTCAGCCCGTCATCGGCGTCGTAGGTCGTGACTCCCGTCATCTGCTCACGCATCCGCTCGCGCCGGTCCCGCTCGTCCTGGGTGAGCTCCTGCCCCCCGTCGACCGCCGAGGGATCGAAGATCAGCCGCTCCTCCCCGGTCTCCACATCGAACACCCAGAGGCAGCCCTCGGCATCGTCGCCGGCCTTCGATCGGATGAACGACACCCGCGACCCGTCCTCGGCCATGCGGAAGCTGCGAGGCGCTCCGAGCGTGAACCCTCGCGTCCGTGCCTTCTGTCGTGGGAACGAGTCCTCTGCCAACGCCGTCTACCCTCCCTGTCACAGCATCGAGATCCGAGGCATGGTACGAGCGGAACGTCACAGGAGCCGGTGACGGCTCCCTGGAGAACGGATATCGGAGCCAGATATCGGAAGAGCGTTGGCGGATCAGCGCAGCGACAGCGAGCTCCTCACTGCGTCGGCCACCGAGCCGGGCGTGTTCACCGAGCTGTACCGGCGGCACGCGGAGGACCTCCTCCGTTACTTCGCTCGGCGGACGCTCGATCCGGAGACGGCCGCCGAGCTGACCGCCGAGACGTTCGCACAGGCATTCGCATCGAGGACGACCTACCGAGACACGGGAGCGAACGGCGTGGCATGGATCTACGGGGTCGCGAGGCACCAGCTCGGCCGGTTCTTCCGGGCGGGCAGGGTGGATCGCGCCGCGCGCCGACGCCTGGGGATGCCGGAGCGGGATCTCCCACCGGCCGACTACGAGCGGATCGAGGACCTCATCGACTTCGCGCCGATCCGCGGCGCGATCGCCGAAGCGTTGGAGTCGCTCCGCGACGACCACCGTGAGGCCCTTCGGTACCGCGTGATCGATCAGCTGTCGTATCCGGAGGTCGCGCGGCGCCTGTCGTGCACCGAGGACAACGCCCGGCAGCGCGTCAGCCGCGGCCTGCGACGGCTCGGCGTGGTGCTCCAGGAGCAGGGGCTACAGCCGGCGACGGAGCCGATGACGGAGAAGGAGACATGAACACCGAGATCGAGATCCTGAAGAACCTCGAGGGCGACCTGGAGGATGTGGCGTCGCGCGAGAGGATCCGTCTCCAGCGGACCACGCTGCAGGGGTCCATCCGGCGGAACACGGGTCGTTCGTGGATGAAGGTCGCGGGGGTTGCCGCCGCCTTCCTCGTGGTCGCCGGTTCGGTCGGGTTCCTCGCCGGCGGCGGCAACGTGTTCCCGTTGATGAGTGGGGCCGACAGCGGCGGCGCGCCCGCGCAGCGAGCCGTCGGCCGGGAAGGGTTCAACGAGGTCGGTGAGGCCGTGCCGGGCGTCGGTGGCTTTGCGGGATCCGGCGAACAGCCGGCTGCCTCCCCAACCGTCGCGGAGGACTCGGAAGGGGCCCTCGGCTACGACGCGAACCTCGGAAACCAGCGTTTCGGTGCGCGTCCGGCCGACGGCGGCCAGCAGCAGCAGGACCTCTCGAAGATCGTCCGGGACGGGAGGATCGGGATCGTGGTGGACGATGGCGCGTTCGGCGATTCGGTCGGCGAGCTGACGTTCATCGCGGAGCGACACGATGGCTTCGTGCTCTCGTCCTCGACGAGCAACGAGCGCTCGGGAACGTTCGTCCTTCGGATCCCTGAGCGACAGTTCGATCAGGCGAGGAACGACATCCGTGACCTCGCCACGCGGGTCCGGTTCGAGGAGGTTCGCGGCGACGACGTCACCGCGGAGTTCATCGACTTCCAGGCGCGTCTCCGCATCCTCCAGACGCGCCGGGAGCTGCTGTTCGACCTGTTCCAGCAGGCCGACACGACCGACGAGATCCTCCGGATGTCGAGCCAGCTCGACGACGTCACGCTCCGGATCGAGCAGATCCAGGGTCAGCTCCGATTCCTGAAGGACCAGGTGGCCGAGTCGACGCTCCGCGTCTCGATCCAGGAGCGGAACGCCCCCGCGGTCACGGGGGAGCCGGA
>CBHFMJ010000180.1:0-5462 GCA_965994715.1 uncultured bacterium
CAGGCCCGGCCCCGACGAGCAGATCCGGGGCCGGGCCGGTTCGCAGGCTAGGAGTCCTCAGGTACGAGTTGGGCGACGGTATTCATCTCCTCGCCTCTGCCGGCTCAGCGAGGGAACGACCTCTCGTGTGAACAACGTGACCACTCGTCCCCTGTGGCTGAGCGTCCGATGGATCGGAACCCCGGCTCGCAGAGGGGCCCCTGGTCCTCTCCGTGACGGGCCTTTCGACCCGGGGCGGACCCCGAGCCACGAACGACGATAGGCATCGCTCGCTCGAGCCGAAGGAGCTGCGATGCGAACGTCGATCTCGAAGTTCCACCTGTTCGGACCCACGATCCTCACCCTCGTCCTCGCTGCTTGCACCGCTGAACCCACCGGATCGCCGAGCGGTGGCGGAGGCACCCAGGCAGCAGCCGGTCCCGCGAGGGTGGAGGTGATGCTGTCGGAGTTCGCGATCGAGCCGAACGCACTCAGCGTGCCCGCCGCGACGCCGCTGGAGATCACGGTGATGAATCACGGACAGGCCCCGCACACGTTCGGGGTCACGATCGGCGATCGGACGATCGAGACCTCCGCAATCGATCCGGGAGGGTCCGCGATCCTCAGCGTTCCGGCGCTCGAGGCCGGGACCTACGGGACGCTCTGCACGGTCCCGGGCCATGCGGACTCGGGCATGGTGGGAACGCTTACGGCCGGTGCGGGCGACGTCAGCGCGCCGCCAGCCCACACGACGATGACGGCGGAGCAGATGGCCGACGGGCACGCCGCGGGGGTCCAGGCCTTCGTCGCCGGCGGTCAGACCGACATGCAGGGGAACCAGCCGCTCCAACCGACGATCGACGGCGGGGTCAAGGTCTTCGAGCTCTGGGCGGAGAACGTCCAGTGGGAGATCTCGAAGGGCGTCTTCAAGGATGCGATGGCCTTCAACCGGCAGGTCCCAGGGCCGGAGATCCGCGTGCGGACCGGCGACCGCGTGCGCATCTTCCTGAAGAACCTGATGGATCAACCCACCGCTCTGCACTTCCACGGGCTGACGATCCCGAACGAGATGGATGGTGTGCCCTACGTCACCCAAGACCCGATCATGCCGGGAGACTCCTTCTACTACGAGTTCCGCGTGACGGATCCACCCGGGATGTACGTCTTCCATTCGCACTTCAACTCCGCCGAGCAGGTCGGAAAGGGTCTGTACGGGGCGTTCATCGTCGAACCGCCCGGAGGGCGGTGGAGATCGGTGTACGGGGTCGAGCCCGACGTCGAGGCCGATCTCTTCCTGGGAGATGGGCCACTCGACTACACGCTGAACGGGAAATCGTTCCCCGCTACCACGCCGATCGTCGCCGAGCGCGGGGATCACGTGCTCGTCCATCTGGCGAACGATGGGTCGCTGCTGCACCCGATGCACCTCCACGGGTTCCATTTCACGGTCGTGGGGGTCGACGGGTTCCCGCTCGCTCCGGAGGAGCGCTATCCGGCCGACACGCTCGTGGTCGCGCCCGGATCGCGCTACGACATCCTCGTGCAGGCGGACGCCCCGGGGATCTGGGCGTTCCACTGCCACATCCTCCCCCATGTCGAAGGGCCGCAAGGGATGTTCGGGATGGTGACGGCGCTCGTCGTGGGATGACGAGGTGCGGCTGATCCATCGTGATCAGTCATCGCCTCCCGATTCCCAGATCAACCGTTGTCGTGTCAACCCTGTCCTGACGGCTTGTAGGGTCCAGGGGGTTGGCGAAGCCCTTCAGCGGCACCGCTTCGACAGATTCGGATCGTACGCTCTCGACGTCGTTGCTGCCTGCCGTCCGCTCTCGCGTCTCGCTCTACAGCCGATGGAGGAGGCCATGCTGACGAGAAAGGCGTGAACGCGCCACTGACGAGAAGAGGTGATCGCGGTCGGGGAGCGCCGTCAGGAGCCCTGCAGGGCGGACACGTCCGCCGGCTCGCGAACCGCGATCACGTTGAGAGCCGGGACCGGCGTCCGGAACCCCTTGAGCGTGAGCTCGCCGATGGGCTCTACGTCGACCTCTTCTTCGATCTCGGCGTGGAGACGCTGCGTGATCAGGACCTGGCCGGCAGTCGCTTCGTCGGCGAGCCGCGCTGCGAGGTTGGTCACCGCTCCGATCGCCGCGTAGTCGGAGCGGCCCTCGAATCCGACCTCGCCGCACGTCGCGTGTCCGAGCGCGATGCCGGCCCCCAGGCCCAGCTCGTAGCCGCGCTTGCGCCACACCGGCGTCAGCTCCGCCATCTCCTCCCGGAGCGCGCACCCCAGCCGGACCGCGCGAAGCGGCGCGTCGGGGACCTCGTGGGGGTCGTTGAAGAAGAGCTGGACCCCGTCGCCCTCGAGGAACCCCACGGTCGCATCGAAGCGTTGTACGAGACCGCCGATCACTGAGTGGAACTCCCCGAGCACCTGCATCAGCTCCTCAGGCTCGACCGCGTCGACGAAGCTGGTCCAACCGCGGAGGTCGGCGAAGAACATCGCGACCTTGCGGCGATGGCTGCGGAGGATCGCGTCGTCACCCGTTGAGACGATCGCATCGACGAGCTGAGGAGAGAGGAACCGCCGAAGCTTCCGAACCCGCTCGAGCTCCACGACCTGGGCCTGCACCCGCTCCTCGAGCGTTCGATTCAGCTCGGTCAGCTCCGAAGCCTGCGACGTGATCGTGTCGTGGTAGCGCTTGATCCGCAGGAGCGACCGGACCCGTGCGAGCAATTCGTCCTGGTCGAACGGCTTGGCGATCAGATCGTCCGCGCCGGCCCGGATCGCCTCGGTCCTCTCCGACGTGCTCGCCGTGATCATGATCACCGGCAACATCGCGGTGTCCTCGTTCTCCCGGATCCTGCGGCACACCGCGTACCCGTCCGGCTGCGGCATCACGACGTCGAGCATCACCAGATCCGGCTTGGCCGACGCGACGAGCTCGAGAGCGCTGTCGCCGTCGGTCGCGGAGACCACCTCGTAGCCGCGTGGTGCGAGCACGGCTTCGAGTAGCCGCACGTTCGGAGCAACGTCGTCCACGACCAGGATCCGGGCATCGGCGCTCATCCGAGCCGTCCCTCGCAGTGCTCCCGGACAACCCCGATGAGCTCTCGAACGTTCACGGGCTTCGAGAGGTAGCCGTCGAACCCCTCCGCCAGGAACCGCTCGCGATCCCCCCGCATCGCTTGTGCGGTGAGGGCGAGGACGGGGATCGTTGCCGTGCGATCATTCGCCCGCAGTCGACGGAGCGCTTCGACGCCGTCGAGGTCCGGAAGCTGGATGTCCATCAGCACGAGATCCGGCGTGTGCTCGGATGCCAGGTCGACCGCCTCGCCGCCCGTCGTCGCCTCCAGCGTCCGGAAACCGGTCGCGACCAGGACATCGCGGAACAGCTTCATGTTCTTCTCGTTGTCCTCCACCACGAGGATCTGCTCGCCCGTCATGATGTGGTCGACCTCGTGGGCAATGCGAAGGTGAAGGTGCTCCCGCGACCGAGCTCGCTCTCGAGCCAGATCCGTCCGCCGTGGAGCTCCACGAACCGCTTCGAGAGCGCGAGACCCAGGCCGGTCCCCTCGCGATGTTCGACTCCCGACTCGCTCTGCTGGAACTCCTCGAAGATCCGATCCCGATCCTCCGGAGCGACACCCGGACCGGTATCGGCGACGGAGACCCTGACCTCGCCGTTGAGCCGCGTCGCGCTCACGTCGACCTCGCCACCGGCGGGCGTGAACTTCACCGCGTTGGAGAGCAGGTTGAAGATGACCTGCTTGATCCGGCGCTCGTCACCGTCCACGACGTCGACCTCCGGGTCCGCGGTGAACGCCACGCGGACACCGTCCTCCGTCGCGCGCTCGCGAACCATCACGACGCCGCGTTCGAGCGCCTCCCGGAGGGAGAACGGGTGCACCTCGAGTTCGACCTGACCCGCCTCGACCTTGGAGAGATCGAGGACATCGTTGATCAGCGAGAGCAGATGGTTTCCCGAAGAGATGATGTCGTCGAGGTACTCCGCCTGCTTGTCGTTCACCGAGCCGACCATCTCGTCACGCAGCACCTGCGAGAATCCGATGATCGCGTTCAACGGTGTCCGAAGCTCGTGGGACATGTTGGCCAGGAACTCCGACTTGTGCTGACTCGCCGCCTCGAGCTCGGTGTAGAGGCGCCGCAGCTCGTCGTTCATCCGGTTGACGTTGGCGCCTAGTGCGCCGAGCTCGTCTCGATTGTCGACCTCCACGTGGCCCGAGAAGTCGCCCGACGCGACCGCTGCAAGGCGCGTGTCGATCTGCTGGATCGGCCCGATGACCGACCACGACAGAACGAATCCCAACAGCAGCGCGAGAACGATCGCTCCCGCCGCGACCCCGATGAAGAGGGTCCGCGAGCTGCCGTACGAGCCCTCGTTCCGGGCGATCAAACTGTCGATCTCGCCGATCGTCCTGTTCAACAGCTCAGCGGCGTCCGTTGAGAGATCGCTCGCGAGCTGCTCCGCTCCTGCGCGTATCCGCAACACCTCCTCCTCGGAGACCTTCGCGTCCGCGTCGTAGAGCGGGATCAGGTCCTTCGTCAGCACCCCCGAAAGACGAAGTGCCGTGGCCTCGATCTTCCGCAGTGCCTCTTCGTCCTCCGGCGGAGGCGTGAACAAGAGTTGATCCGTGGCCGTCCCCGCGGCGACACGGTCGGCGGCGTCGGCCGCGAGACCATCCACCCGGCGCAAGCTCTCCCGGCCCGGGTCACTCCAAACGAAACCGAAAGCGGACCCCGCGTTCCCGGAGAGAAGCTCCTGGACGTGCTTCGCGGTCTGCTGGAGTCGGCCATACACGGAGGCCCGCCGCGCGAGCGATCCCAGGCTCCCGACCCGGTCGTTCGACTGCCCGAGCACGACCTGCCCGAGCAGGCCGACAGCGACGAGCAGCAGCGATGTGCCCACGAACGCGATGAGCAGCTTGGTCCGAACCTTGACCGGTAGACGCGCGACGGCACGGACGAGCGGATCGTCGATCCGTCGCTCCCCCTCGGCTGCGACCTGTCGCTCCCTCTTCTCCGGCAACGTCTCAGACTTCCAGGATGGTCGTGCCGCCGATCATGTTCGTGATCAGCCACTTTCCGTCGATCCGCGCCACGTCGAGGTCGGCGGCCGTCACGGACACGATCTCTTCGGTCTTGGGGTCCACGTAGTGGCATTCGAAGTGCAGCGTGCCCCGGTCGCCGTTGACCGTGATCTCGACCTTGTACGCCGGGTGATCCGAGATCCAGTGGTTCCCCTCCTGGAACACAGCCGCTTGCTCCAGCCAGAACTGCCGGATCTCGTCCAGCCCCGACGCCGTCTCGCCCGCGCCGATCGTCATCGTCGCGTTCGGAGCCCACAAACTCATCATCGAGTTGATGTCCTGTGTCGTGGTGGCGTGGTGGAATTCCTTCTCGATCGAATCGATCTGGTACATGTCCGCGAAGCGCCGCTGGCTCTGCTCAGCAGTAGAGACCA
>CBHFMJ010000181.1:0-5371 GCA_965994715.1 uncultured bacterium
GAGGGTTGCTCCCCCGGCGGCGGGCGTGATGGTGCCGCGGAGCCAGCGGGTCGGCACGCCGGTCTCCACCAGGATGGAACTCGGCTCTCGGCGCTCACGACTGTCCTCGATCGCGGTCCGGAGCGAGAAGGGAAGGATGGTGGAAAGCGTTGGGGGCGACGAAGGGAGGTGGCGGCTGATCGCGTCGTTCGCGAAGGCGACGCGCGCGTCGGAGTCGATGAGGAGCACCCCTTCGTGCATCGTCGACAGGGATAGGTCACGGACCTTCCTGTCCTCGAGCGCGTCGAGTTGCTGTTCGCGTCCGATCGCCTCGGCGGCGAGGGCCCGCTCCTCCCAGGTGCGCGCCTCACGCGCGGAGCGCCGCCAACCGGCAACAGCGGCAATGGCGGCAACCACAGCCACGACGATCGCGACGGGCTCCACGAGCCGAGTGTAGGCGCCGGTGCACCTCGTTCATGCGCTGTTCCGTGATGATTCATCGACCGGCCCGCTCGGCCGAGCCATCCACCCTCGATCCAGCCAGAACGACGGGGGAGCCGGGTTCATCCTCCGTTCACCTTCGTGCCGTGGGGGCTTCATCCAGCCTCCCTAGCCTGACACCAGGTACCCGATCACAGGGGGAGGCAGCATGCTGAAGGGGAATCGGTGGGCACGGATGCTCATCGGCGTGGCGGTACTGACGTTGGTGGCTGCGTCGTGCGGCGGCGACGACCCGAGCGGGAATGGGGATCCCTCCGCAGACACCGGCCTCACGGGATCGATCGCGATCTCCGGCTCGTCCACGGTGGAGCCTGTTTCCTCACTCGTAGCGCAGCTGTTCAACGAGACGAACCCCGAGGTAGACATCTCTGTCGACGGGCCGGGGACCGGGGACGGCTTCGAGCTGTTCTGCGCCGGGGAGATCGATATCGCCGACGCCTCGCGCCCGATCGATGAGGAGGAGGTCACCGCCTGCGAGGACGGCGGTGTCGCATACACGGAGCTCGAGGTGGCCTTCGACGGGATCACCGTGATGGTGAGCACCGAGAGCGCGCTCGAGTGCCTCACGACGCAGGACCTCTACGCGATCTTCGGTCCGAACTCGGCGGGCGTCGATTCTTCGGGCCAGGCCAACGCGATCTCGGAGCGGGTCGGCGGTGCCGGCGGCATGCCCGACCAGCCGCTGGAGATCACAGCACCTGGTGAGGAGTCGGGGACCTACGACGCGTTCATCGAGCTCTCCGGGATCCCCGACTACGCGGTCGAGGACGGCGTCGCGGAGGAGGACTCCGAGGCGCTGCGGGGCGACTACACGTCGTCGGGGAACGACAACGTGATCATCCAAGCGATGGAGGGCAGCCCGAACGCGATCGGCTTCGTTGGGTTCGCGTTCGCCGAGGAAGCGGGCGACGCGATCAAGGAGGTCGCGATCGACGCCGGCGATGGATGCATCTCGCCGTCGGCGGAGACGATCTCGGACGGCAGCTACCCGCTGTCCCGGTCGCTGTTCATCTACGCCAACACGGCCACGGCCACGGAGGAAGAGGGCGTCAAGGCATACGTCGACTTCTACCTGACCGATGATGGCCTGACCCTGGCGGTCGAGGAGGCGGGGTACATCCCGCTCCCGGACGATCGCAAGCAGGCGACCCGTGATGCGTGGGAGTCTGCGGTCGCATAGAGCGGAAGGCTGGTTCGGCCCCGGGCGCCGCCTGAGCGGCGCCCGAGCCCGACCGGCTCGAGCGAAGGGGGTAGGGATCGGATGGCGTCGATCGGGGCCGAGGCACCCGACCGGATGCTCGCGTCGCTCCGGGGAAGCTCCCGGCGTCGGCGGAAGGAGCGCCTGGTCCGGACGTTGCTGGTCGCGGCCGCCGGGCTGTCGGTGGTGGTCAGCGTCAGCATCGTGCTCGCGCTGATCTTCCGAACGATCAACTTCGTGTCCAGCGTGGAGCTCTCGTCGCTCTGGTCGGGCATCTGGCGACCGAGGCAGGGTGAGTTCGACCTGATCTCGTTGTTCTACGGATCCCTGGTGGTCACGGGCATCGCGATGATCGTCGCCACGCCGCTCGGGTTGGGCGCGGCGGCCTACCTCTCCGAGTACGCGAAACCGGGCGCGCGACGGAAGCTGAAGCCGATCCTCGAGACGCTCGCGGGCGTCCCCAGCGTCGTGATCGGGTTCTTCGCGCTCACGGTGGTCAACCCAGTCATCGTGCAGGACCTGTTCGGCGCGACGAATACCTTCACGATGATGGCCGCCGGGATCGGGGTCGGGATCCTCACGATCCCACTCGTGGCATCGGTGGCTGAGGACGCGATGTTCGCCGTGCCGCGGGCGTTGCGCGAAGCGGCCTACGGGATCGGCGCGCGGCGACGGACCGTGACGCTCCGCGTCGTGTTCCCGGCGGCGATCTCGGGGATCGTGGCCGCCTTGATCCTGGGTATCTCCCGAGCGCTCGGCGAGACGATGGTGGTGGCGATCGCCGCCGGAGCGACTGGCAACGCACAGCGTACGTTGAACCCCTTCGAGCCGAATCAAACGCTCACCGCGGCGATCGCCTCGCTCGCGATCGGGTCCGATCAGGTGCAGACGAGGGGATCAGGGGTCAACGCCTTCGAGGCCCTCTACGTCGTGGGCTTCGTCCTGTTCGTGTTCACGCTGCTGCTCAACATCATGAGCGAGCGCTTTGTCCGGAAGTACCGGAGGTCTTACTGATGGCGGTCGCGACGCCGGCCGCCACCCGCAGCACCGTTGAGCTCGCACTCGCCGGGAAGAGGAGCGACATCTCCGGCCGGATCTTCTCCGCGCTGCTGCTGCTGTGCCTGCTCGTCTCGCTCGGCGTGCTGCTAGTCCTTCTGGGATCCGTGCTCATCGATGCGTGGCCGGTTCTCTCTGAGCGCGGCTTCGGTTTCGTGACCGGGAACCTGTCAGATTTCGAGAGCCGAGCGGGCGTCTGGCAAGGCTTGATCGGATCGTTGATCCTGATCGCGTTCGTCGGGGTGATCGCGGTCCCCCTCGGGGTCGGCGCCGCGATCTACCTGCAGGAGTACGCCCGCGACACGAGGGTTACTCGGTCGCTGGTCACGAACATCCGGAACCTCGCCGGAGTGCCGTCGATCGTCTGGGGGATCCTGGGAGTAGTCGTCTTCGCGCAGCTCCTCCGGGGCATCACGGGACCTGACGTGGCGGGTCTGAGCTACATCTCCGGAGGGCTGACGCTCACCGTGCTCGTGATGCCGTTCCTGATCATCATCACGATGGAGGCGCTCCGGGCCGTTCCTCAGGGGATCCGCGAGGCCGCCTACGGCGTCGGCGCCACCCGATGGGAGGTGGTCCGGAGCCACGTCCTGCCCTATGCAGCTCCGGGGGTGTTCACCGGGACGATCCTCGCGCTGGCCCGTGCGTTCGGAGAGACCGCGCCGATCCTCCTCGTCGGCGCTGTGACCGGCTACCTCACCCCCGGCGGAGGGGACGGCCCGATCGACACACTCCAGGGCAAGTACACGGCGCTCCCGACGATCATCTACTCATGGGCCAGGAAGCCGGGGGAGGAGTGGCCCGCCCTCACGGCCGCCGCGATCGTGGTGTTGCTGACCGTGATCCTCGTCGTGAACCTCGCGGCGATCCTCCTGAGGAACCGATATGAACGGAAGTGGTGATGATGTGGATACTGATGTCGTGACGCCGGATCCCACAGGGACGGACGAGGAGGCGGTCGTGAGCGTCGACACGAGCGCCGGATCGACCGCCGCGAACGATGCGAACCCGCTGATCTTCGACATCAGCGGCTTGGCCGTGTACTACGGCGACTTCAAAGCCGTGCGGGACATCACGCTGCCGATCCGCGAGCGGGAGATCACCGCCTTGATCGGGCCATCGGGTTGCGGGAAATCCACGGTGTTGCGTTCGTTCAACCGGATGAACGATCTGATCGAGGGTGCTCGGGTCGAAGGCAGGATCCTGTACCACGGCGTGGACCTCTACGACGAGCGCGTGGACCCGGTCGAGGTGCGTCGACGGATCGGGATGGTGTTCCAGAAGCCCAACCCGTTCCCGAAGTCGATCTACGACAACGTCGCCTTCGGTCCGAAGATCGCCGGTTTCAAGGGGAACATGGACGACCTCGTCGAGGAGTCACTCCATCGTGCAGCCCTGTGGGACGAGGTCAGGAAGAAGGTCAAGGACTCAGCCATGGCGCTCTCGGGCGGTCAGCAGCAGCGCCTCTGCATCGCGCGCGCGATCGCGACGAAGCCGGATGTGATCCTGATGGATGAGCCGTGCTCCGCCCTCGACCCGATCGCCACGGCCAAGATCGAGGACCTGATGCGCGGCCTGGTTTCGGAGTACACGATCGTGATCGTCACGCACAACATGCAGCAAGCGGCGCGTGTCTCCGATCGGACCGCGTTCTTTACCGTGGATGTGGCCGAGGACGGTCATCGAACCGGGCACATCGTGGAATTCGACAAGACCGAAACGATCTTCACGAATCCCTCTGATCGACGGACCGAGGACTACGTCACGGGGAGGTTCGGATGAGCCGCGAACACTTCCACGAACAGCTCGAGCGGGTGGAGCTCGAGCTGTTGTCCATGGGAGAGCTCGCCTCCTCCGCGGTCCAACGCTCGGTCGAGGCGTTGGTCCGGCACGACACCGCGGCCGCCGAAGCGGTCATCCGCGACGACGACCCGATCGACGAGCTCTACCTCCGCATCGACAGCGGCGTGTTGGAGATGCTCGCGCTGCAGTCGCCCGTGGCCACGCAGCTCCGGCTCGTCTCGGCCATCCTGCACAGCTGCCTGCACCTCGAACGGATCGGCGATCAGGCCGTCAATATCGCCAAGCTCTATCTCGCGACGCAGGACCTGCCGCCCAGTCAGACCCTTCTCCAGCAGCTCGACGAGATGGGCGGCCACGTGGTCACGATGATCCGGACCGCCATGGAGGCGATGCGGACGCGCGACCTCGAGCTGTGCTTGAAGCTTCCGAAGATGGACGACCCGGTGGATCGTCTGAACCGTGGGACCCATCTCGAGGCCCTGAAGCTCGCCGAAGATCCGCGCGCGCTCGACTGGGGGCTCCACATGAACCTCGCGGCACGAGCCCTCGAACGGGTCGGCGACAACGCGGTCGACATCGGGGAGCAGGTCGGGTTCCTGATCACCGGCGAGTTCCGTGAGTTCACCGACGCGTCTCACGATGTGCCGCATCTGGGAGCCGACGGGTGAGCGCGGAGGAGTCGCCGACCCGGATCCTCGTGGTCGAGGACGAGGAGTCGCTCGCGGACACGGTCCGCTACAACCTGGAGCGGGAGGGATATGCGGTGGCCGTCGCTCCCGACGGGCGGCGTGCGTTGGAGCGGTTCCGCACGGAGAACCCGGCCCTGGTGATCTT
>CBHFMJ010000182.1:0-5365 GCA_965994715.1 uncultured bacterium
GGCGACCTCGGTCTCGACCGCGCCGTCCGGCTCGTGTCGATCCTCGACGGGTCCCCGCTCCGGTGCTTCGGCCACCGCTTCGACGTCGTCGATCTCCTGCGGAGCTCCCGACGGTCCCGCGTCCACGACCCGGCGGTACCGGACCCGCCGCCCCTGCCTGTCGAACAGATGGAACCGCACGTCCTTCGCCTCCGTCGCGGGATACAGGGACACCGGGATCGCGACGAGCCCGAAGCTGAGCGTCCCGCGCCACACCGACCTCGCCATGGGCTCAGCGTACCGAGGAGCGCCCGTTCAGTGACCGAATCGGTCGGCGTCCACGACCCCCTCGTCGCCTCGGTCGAGGGCCGCGAGCTCGTCCATGTCGGTCCGGTCGAGCTCGAAGTCGAAAACGTCCCTGTTCTCGTCCAGCCGCTCGGCCTTCGACGTCTTCGGGATCGGGATGAGTCCGAGCTGCACGTGCCACCGGAGCACGATCTGCGCCGGCGTCTTCGAGCGACGACGGGCCACCTCGCCGATCGTGGGGTCCCGGAGGAGATCGCCGCCCGCTCCGATCGGCGACCAGCTCTCGGCCACGATCCCGTGCCCGGCGTGGTAGGCGCGCTGCTCCGGCCGGCTGTGCGTCGGATCCAGCTCGATCTGGTTCACGTGCGGCGCGACGCCGGTCTCCTCGAGCAGCCGGTCCAGGTGCCGCGGCTTGAAGTTCGAGACCCCGATCGTTTGCACCTTCCCGTCCTCGAGGAGCCGGAGGAGGCCACGCCACGCGTCCACGTAGCGGTCCTTCTGGGGGTTGGGCCAGTGGATCAGGAACAGGTCGATGCGCTCGAGGCCGAGGCGCTCCGCGCTGTTCGCCCACGCCTGTTGCGCCTCCGTCTCGCCGTGCCAACGCGCGTTGAGCTTCGTGGTCACGAAGACCTCGTCGCGATCGATGCCGCTCGCTCGGATCCCCCGGCCCACGCCGGTTTCGTTCCGGTAGTTCTCGGCGGTGTCGATCAGCCGGTAACCCGCTCGGAGCGCGGCCGAGACGGTCTCCTCGGCCTGCCGGTCGCCCATCGGCGAGGTGCCGAGCCCCAGCGCGGGCATCGCGACCCCGTTGGCGAGCGTGACCGTGGGGATCTCGTTCATCGGTCGCCTCGCATCGGTCGGGATGCTACCGGGACCGTGCCGAGGCGCGCCCACACCCGCTCGTCGAGCTCGCCGATCGAGCCGAGGACGAGATCCGCTTCGATCGCGATGTGGTCGTCGCCCCCGACGGCCGGCACCGCGACGCAGACCATCCCGGCGGCCTTCGCCGCGCGGACGCCGTTGATCGAGTCCTCCACGACGAGACACCGATCCGGCGGGACCTCCAGGCGCCGCGCCGCGGACAGGAAGACGGCGGGATCGGGCTTGCCGAGCTCCTCGTCCTCGCCGGAGACCACGACGTCGAACCGCGCGGCGAGCCCGTCGAGCGAGAGCACGGCCAGGATCAAGGGCATCGGCGACGACGACGCGAGCGCGACCCCGAGCCCGAGCGACCGAACGTGGTCGACCGCGTCGCGCGCACCGTCGAGCAGGAGGCCACGCTCACGGACGGTGCGGGCGACTCCCTCGACGATCGTCGCCGCCACCTGCTCCCGGCTGGGTTCGGGCCACGGGTGCCGTCGATACCAGCGGTCGACGACGTCGGCGATCCGCACACCCATCGTCGGATACAGGTCCTCGTCCGTGAGCTCGATGCCGACGCCCGCGAACACCTCGCGCTCCACCGCGCGCCACATCGGCTCCGAGTCGACGAGCACGCCGTCCATGTCGAAGACGACGGCCTCGATCGGTCGCGCGTCTGCCATCACGGCACCGGATGCTACGGGCGCGCCGCGTATCATCAGCCACTGCCCGTGACCCGAGGATCGCAGTCGACGAGGAAGCGACTCCTGCCGTCGGCGGTGGCCGCCGCATCCATGCTGCTCGCGGCGATCGCGCTGACCTGGGGCGACGCCGCGCCGGCGCCCGCTTCGATCGAAGCCTCACCCTCGCGGTCACCTCGGGTGGAGGGCCAGGTGCTGGAGGCGAAGACGCTCGCGGACCTCCCGTCGACCCTGCTCCCCTACCCGTTCACGGAGCCGACGCCCGAGCCCGTCGCCACCGAGATCGACGGGACGTACATGCTGATCCTCACGCTCGACGACCTCGGAGGTGCGAGCCATGCGCTGCCCTTCCCGTGCCGACGGTGCCTCCCGTACGCGCGCGACCCGGGGGTGATGACCCTGATCTTCTTCCGAGGTGCCTACTTCGTCGACCACCAGATGTCCTCGTTCCATTCGACCGGGCACTACGAGGTGGACGGCGACCGGCTCACCCTGTTCAACGACCCGAACTGCTCCCGGGAGCGCGGAACGTATAGGTGGGGGCTGGAGAGCGGATCGCTGCACCTCGAGGCCATCGACGACACGTGCGCGTACGAGGGGGAGCGGGCGACCGATCTCGCGACGGAGGATTGGACGCGGATCCCGGTGTGCAGGCGCGAGATCGCGCACCTGTGGCCCGGCATCCTCGGTTGCTGATCTCCGACCTCAGTCGAGGAGGGAGTCGAGTGCGCGTGTCCGGTCGCTGAGGCGGACCGCCAACGTCTGCGCGAACCAACGGTGAAGCAGCCCCGCGAGCTGGGGTTCCTCGGCTTCCATCCGCTCGATCGCCGTTCGGCTGAGCCGCAAGACGACGGACGGCGTCTCGGCGACGACGTCCGCGGTACGCCGGTCCTGCGTGTACAACGCGACCTCTCCGACGATCACTCCGGGCAGCACCGTGCTCACGCGCATCTGCGTCGCCCCCGGAGTGACGAGCTCCACGCGGAGTCGGCCGGACTCCAGCACGTAGACGTCGTCTGGAGCTTCGCCCTGTTCGATCAGCTTCGTGCCTTCCTCGAGACTGACACGCTCGAAGTACTCCCAGAGATGCGGCGGCAGGCCCTCCAGGACCGGGACGGTTCTCTCGCCTGGGACGAGATCCATCAGCAGCGCGTCCTCGCACCGCTCCAGCCCCCGGTCCAGGTCGGGCTCGAAGGACACGAGACCCGGTGTCTCCTCTACGCCTCCGCGGGCCAGCTGTGCGCGCACCGGGTCGGAGGCGCCGGTGAACACGACCTCGAAGCCGGAGGCCTCCGCCAGGCGGAGCACCTTCACGAACGAGACGACCGCCGAGGAGTCCACGCCGGTCACGCGCCGCAGATCGATCAGCAGGAACCGCGGCGGCGTGTCCTCTTCCACGCGCCGTCGGATCCGCTCCAGCAGGCGGTTCGTCGAGCCGAAGAACACGAACCCGGACACCCGCAGGATCTGGACGCGATCGGAGAGCGTGCGGAGCTCGGCGCGCTCGGTCGCCGGCCGATCGACGTTGGAGCGGTAGGTCTCGCCGAAGGAGACCTCACGGACCAGCTCGATCCGGCCGTAGTTGATCGCGAACAGCATCACGGCGAGCACCAGCCCGATCACGACCCCCTCGCGGAACCCCCACACGATGATCCCCGCCAAGATCGCGACCACGACCCAGTACTCGAGTCGAGGCAGGACTTTCCGCTTGTCCCAGACCCACCCGACCAGGAAGTCGAGCCCGATGAAGATCAGCACGCCCCCGACGATCATCCTCGGGATCAGCCCAACGACCGAAGCGGCGAAGGCGACGGCCGCCAGTGGAACCGCCGCCGCGATCAGACCTGCGGCCCGAGCGTCCACCTTCAGGTACCGCGGCAACGCCGTGAGCGAGAGCGCGTGGTAGCCGGGGATCCCGCCGAGCGCGCCCGATGCGACGTTCAGGATCCCGGCGTCACGGAGCTCCTGGTTCGTATCGAGGTCCCGATCCAAGACGAGCTCGGAGCCCGAGATGTTGAACAGGATCGCGAGCGTGGCCACGAACACGGCGTCCAGGATCGTGACCCACGATTCGAGGATCGACGACCAGTCGGCTCCGGCGAGCGCTTCAGGGGTCACGAACTCCCACGGCTTCGAAGTCTGGAACGGCCCGAACAGCAGCCATCCATCAGCGCGGACCTCGTCGATCGATTGGCCGGTCACGATCATCCAGACGACGAACGACACGAGACCGATCGCGATCACCGCCGGGATCACGAACGGGCGCTTCCAGACCCGGACCGCGATCAAGAGGATCACGCCGAACGTCAACGCCGGGAGCAGACGGCTCAGCTGGAACTCGAACAGCTGGAGGACGTTCCCGAGCTTCACCTGCATCCCCGTGGATGCGTTGACGCCGGCCTTGAACAGCAGCCACCCTGTGCCCGCGAGGAACCCTCCGACGACCGGATACGGCACGAACCGGACCAGGCTGCCGAGTCGGAACCTCCCCATCACGAAGAACACGATCCCGCAGAGGACCGTCACCACGAACGTCGCGGCGACGACGGTGAGGAAGATGTCGGGTCGCTCGAAGTCCTGCAGTCCGCTCTGCTGTGCGACGTGCTCGAGCTCCGCGACCTTCTTCGCCACCGCGGCGGCGACGAGCGAGAGCACGGCGGCGGCGGCATCCTGCACGCTGCCCACGACGCCCCGGTGACCGGCCCGCCACGCGAAGAACGCCAGCGTCAGGGCTGCCGCGCCGAGGTACAGGCCTATGCCCTGGGGCAGGTCATTCACCAGGGCGCCGCCGCCGAACACGAAGGCCGCGAACGCGATGGCGAGAACGCACTCGACCGCCCCGATGATCAGGCCAGCGGCGACCCACGTGAGCCACGTGCCGGTCCGTCGCCGTTCGACCATCGGTGTCTCCATCTCCACCTCGCGTCAGTCCAGGAGAACGTCGAAGGTTCGCATCGTGTCGGTCAGCCGCTCGGCGAGCTGCGTGGCGAGCCAGCGGTGCAGCGTCGCGGCGAGCTCGGGCTGCTCCCGCTCGAGCCGCTCGATCTCGGCCCGGCCGATCTTGAGCACGACGCTCGGGACCTCGGCCACGACGTCGGCGGTGCGTGGGACATCGGTGTAAAGGGTCACCTCGCCGACCACGACGCCCGGTCGGAGCGTCCGCAGGCGGAGCCTCGGCCCCTCGTACGTCGAGGTCTCCACGGCCAGACGCCCGGATTCCAGCACGTAGATGTCTCCCGGCGGCTCGATCTGGTGGAGCAGGACCGTGCCGGCGGGCACCGAGACGCGCTCGAGGTGGGCGGCGAGACCCGGCGGCAGCCCGTCGGGGCCGGAGGCGGCTGGGTGTTCCGCCTTGGCCTCGTCCAGGCTCGGGGACGAGAGCAGCGCGTCCTCGCAGCGCTGCAGGCCCCGATCCAGGTCGGGCTCGAAGACCGCGAGCCCGCGGGTCTCCTCCACGCCTCCCCGGGCGAGCTGGGCGCGCACCGGATCGGAGGCGCCCGTGAAGATCACCTCGAAGC
>CBHFMJ010000183.1:0-5296 GCA_965994715.1 uncultured bacterium
GGGCCAGCGGCGACGATCGAGCCGACCAGCAACGGCCGCGATCCTCGGGGGGATCGGGGCGCTGGCCGGCCTCGTCTCCGGTCTCCTGGGCATCGGCGGCGGTCTGGTGATGGTTCCGTTGCTCGCGGGCTGGCTCGGGATGCCTCTGAAGCGGGCCCTCGGAACATCCCTCCTCGCGATCGTCGCCCTCGTGGTCCCCGGCGCGGTGGTCCATGGGGTGCTCGGCCACCTCGACCTATGGCTCTGCGTGGCGCTGATGGTCGGATCCGTGCCGGGGGCTCGGCTCGGCGCGGCCATCGCGCTGGGCGCGCGGGAGCGGACGCTTCGGGTCGTGGTGGGGTGCGGACTCCTTGCCGTTTCGATCCTGTATGCGATCGAGCAGGCATCGGCGATGCTGGATCGCTGAGCTCGAGGGCTACGATTGACACTCGGCATGCGTCGCTCCCGCGGAACACATCTGGCCCTGAGTCTCCTTTCGATCCTCTGGGCGACCACCTGGATCGCGTCGCCCGCGCACGCCCAGGGGGAACCGGACGCGACGATCCGCCTCATCAGACAGACCGCGTACACCACGCCGAACCAACCGGATATCAGGCTCGCGATCCGGATCAGCAACGTCGGCGACGTGACGATCCCCGACGCGGTGATCGGCTGGCGGCTCGGTCCGAAGGTGGTGTCCCGCGTCCAGTACGAGACCGCGCTCGCGGACGGTCCACCGTTCGCCGCGGCAGCCGACACGGTCTTCCGCGCCGGGGACCTCGAGCCGGGGGAGACGATCGACGTCGCGATCAAGATCGACACGTCCGAGACCGGAGCCATCGAGGATGACTCCGGTGTCTATCCGCTGCAGATCGAGCTCCGGAGCGGCGACGAGCTCACGACCTCGATGACCACCGCCGTGATCCATATCTTCCAGCCTCCGGAGAAGCCGGTCTGGTTCTCCTGGTGGACCGAGGTGGCGACACCGATCGCGTTCGGGCCCGACGGCACCCTGATCGACCTCGGCTTCGAGAGCACGCTCGAGTCCGGCGGCGGGGTCGTCGCACAGGTGGAGGCCCTCCGGGACCTGGTCCGGGCAGCACCGGCGAGCGCGGCCGTCGACCTGATCGTCTCCCCCGTGGCCCTCGACCAGCTCGAGCGGGCGGCGGACGGGTACGAACGGGCCGATGGGACGACGGTGCCGAGTAGCGATCCCGCTCCGCTCGCGGCCGCAGCGACCCTGGAGCGTCTCCGGGAGATCGCCGCCTCGCCGCTCGCCCGGCTCCACGCGATGCCGTTCGCTGCTCCGAGACTGCCGGCATTGCTCTCCGCCGGCCTGAACTCGCATCTCGACGCTCACTGGCGCGTGGGTGACGAGACGTTCGAGCGGATCCTGGGCGAGCGCCCGGACCCGACGGTCGCGAGACCGCCCGGGTTGGCGTTCGACCAGGCGTCGGTGGACACGATGGAGGCGCGAGGGGTCACCACGCTCCTCGGCGCCGTGGACACGGTCGATCGGCCGCCGCAGGAGAACGACTTCGCCCCACCGCCGGCGGCGACCCTGCCCACGTCGTCGGGGGGTGATGTGTCTCTCCTCCTTCCCGACCCCGGAGCGACGTCGATCCTGAGTGACCCCGATGTCCGAGAGGACCCGATCCTGGCGGCGCACGTCCTCCTCGGCGAGCTCGCCACGATCTGGAAGGAGCAGCCCGTACCTCCCGAGGACGTGGCGCGTGGCCTCGCCCTCGACCTCGCGCCCGATCTGCCGGCCGCGTTCTGGCACCCCGCGGTGCGCCGGCTCACCCAGGCGCCGTTCTTGGAGTCGGTCCATGCCGGAGAACTGTCCGGCCACGTGCTGCCTCCCCCCGAGCCGGCGACCCTCGGCCCGCAACCGGCCGAGGTATTCCTCTCCTCCTACACGGCCGACCTCGTCGAGGCCGCCCAGCGCGTGAACACGTTCGGCAGCGTCGTCGAGGAGCCGGCGGGCGAGGCGGATCGGCTCCGGCGAGGCCTGCTGTACGCGGAGGCGTCGCAATACATCCGAAACGAGGGGTCCGGTCGGATCTGGATCAACTGGGTGAACGACGTGATCGACGGAACGTTCGATGCGATCTCTCCGGACACGTCGCGCGTCCTCACGTTCACATCGCGATCGGGCACGATCCCTCTCCGCATGGGCGACCCCGGTGCGCGTGTCCTGACCGTGCGCGTGGAATTGGCGTCGGTTCGGGTCGACCTCCTCGGCGCCGGAGCGCGGCCGGTGCGGATCACCGAGCCGAACCAGGTGATCACGTTCGATGCGGAGGTGAGGGCAGCCGGGACCAGCGAGGTCGACGTGATCGTGCGATCTCCCGACGGCGTGGAGCTGTCCCGGGCGGTGTTGGTCGTTCGATCCACCGCGATCAATCCGATCGCCCTGGCGATCACCATCGGAGCCGGCCTGGTCCTCATCGCCCTGTGGTCGAGGAGATTGTTCCGCCGGCGGCAGACGTGAGCTCGGAGCACGGACGTCCCCACCGGGACTCGCGGGAATCCCTGGTGCGCAATGCCGCCGTCATGACCGTGGGGACCACGCTCTCGCGCCTGACCGGGTTCCTCCGCCTCAGCGCGATGACTGCCGCGCTCGGCGTCACCATCAGCACGCTGGGCTCGATCTACACCGTCGCCAACCTCACGCCCAACATCGTCTACGAGCTGATCCTCGGGGGCATCCTCACCTCGGTGTTCGTCCCGGTCTTCGCCGCGCGCCTCGAGACGCACGGCACCGAGGACGCCCGTGAAGTGGCCGACCGTGTGATCTCCCTCGTGGCGGTGATCCTGGTCACGGTCGCCGCCCTGGGGGCGGTGTTCGCGGAACAGATCATCCGCCTGTACCTCGTCTCCTCGGACGCTCCCGACCGTGACGCGCAGATCGAGCTCGGCGTCTTCTTCCTCCGGTGGTTCATGCCCCAGATCGTCTTCTACGGCGTGGGCGCGGTCGTCATCGGGCTCCTCCAGGCGCACCGGCGGTTCGCGGCGCCGATGTTCGCGCCGATCCTGAACAACCTGGTCGTGATCGGGACCTTCATCGCCTACGCGGCCGCGCGAGGGAGCCGACCACCAGATGTTCGGACCATCACCGATCTCGAGCGGACCATCCTCGCCGTGGGGACGACGCTCGGGGTCGTCGTGATGACCCTGGCGTTGTGGCCCTCCCTCCGCGCGATCGGGTACCGGATCCGGCTCCGGCTGACGTGGCGCCACGAGGCCGTCCGGCAGCTGGTGCGCCTGGCGGGGTGGGTCGCCGTCTACGTCGCCGCCAACCAGCTCGCGTACGTGGTGGTGATCGTGCTCAATAACCGCTTCGACGCCGGCCCGCAGGTCTACACCACCGCCTTCATCGTGTTCCAGCTCCCTCACGCGATCTTCGCCGTCTCGATCTTCACGGCGCTCCTGCCTGGGATGAGCCAACGCTGGGCGACCGGCGACGCCGCGGGTGTGCGCTCGTTCCTGTCCCGTGGACTCCGCGACACCGCCGTCGTCACGATCCCGGCCGCCATCGGCCTCGTCGCGCTCGCAGAGCCGATCGCCCGGCTCCTCTTCGAGCACGGAGCTGCCGTCGAGGCGGATGCGGTCGCCATCGGCAGCGCCCTGCAGGGCTTCGCCGTCGGTCTGCTGTTCTTCTCGTCGTTCCAGCTCATGACCCGAGCGTTCTACGCGATGCAGGACACGAGAACGCCGGCCATCGCGAACGTGGGGGTCGGGTGCGTGAACATCGCCGCGGCCCTCCTGTACACGGCGTCCCCCCTCGAGCTCGGTGTCCAAGGGATGGCCCTGGCGCACGCGACCTCGTACGTCGCGGGCGCAGGGATCCTCCTGATCCTTCTCCGGAAGAGGCTGGGAGCCCTCGACGGAGCGAGGATCGCGAGAACCGTCGCGTTGACCTCGGTCGCGGGGATCGCCTCCGCCGGAGTCGCCGTCGGCGTGTTCCGAATCTGGGACCTCCCTTCGGACGCGGGGGTGCTTTCGCAGGCTGCACACGTGCTCGTCGCCATCGCGGGTGGGGTGCTGGTGTTCCTGATCTCGGCCCTTATCCTGCGAGTCGGAGAGGTCGATGACCTGAAGAAGGTCATCGTCAGGAGGTTCCGAGGATGAACGCTCGACGCGACGAAGCGGGGGTCGTGGGCAAGATGGTCGTCGTCTGGCTCCTCTTCCTCGTGGTGATCGCCGTCGCGGCGATCGATGCGGCCTCGATCGCGTTCACGACCTACAAGCTCTCCGACGTCGGATCGACCGCAGCGAGTGAAGGCGCGCTCGTCTTCAAGGCCGATCACGATGTCCGCCAGACCTGTGCTCGCGTCGCGAAGGTGGTGACCGCGCAGGAGCCCACGGCGAAGGTCGCGCGCGGCGGCTGCAGCGTGGAGGCACCGACCGGCCTCGTGACCGTGAAGATCCAGAAGCTGGCGAGCACCGTCCTCGCTCACCGCATCTCCTGGACGGAGGACTTCGCTGCCGTCACCGTCACCGAGACCGCCGGACCACCCTCGCTGTAGCGTTCGACGCTGTGACTGCCTCCGAGACCGACGAACTGCTCGTCCGACGGTTCCAGAACGGGAGCTCCGACGCGTTCGAGACCCTCGTGCAGCGACACAGCACGCGCGTCTACAACCTGTGTCTGCGGATCCTCGGCGACGCGGAGGAAGCCGCCGACGCCTCTCAGGACACGTTCCTCGCCGCCCTGCGCAAGCTGAGCAGCTTCCGAGGAGATGCCGCCTTCACGACATGGCTGCACCGGGTCGCCGTCAACGCATGCTACGACTCCCTCCGCAAGAAGCGGCGACGCCCGATGCTCCAGCTGGCCCCCGACGAGGGCGACGAACCGCCGGAACCGTCCCTCCCCGCGCCCGATCACGCGGAAGGGGTGGTGTTCTCCGTCGACGTGGCGCAGGCGCTGGCCCAGGTGCCGGAGGAGTTCCGCGTCGTCCTGGTGCTCGCGGACGTGGAGGACCTCCCCTACGAGGAGATCGCGGCCGTGCTCGAGATCCCCGTGGGAACGGTGAAATCGAGGGTCTTCCGGGGCAGGGCCGCCCTCGGGAAGGCGCTGGGCGTGACCCGGGGGGAACCCTCCGGAGCGTCACGGACGTCAGAGGAAGAGGCATGAACCATCCCTTCGAGCAGCTGGCCGACCTGATGGACGGCACCCTGGACGAGCGCGAGCTCGCCGGGGTGCAGGCGCATCTGGATTCCTGTGCCACCTGCCGACAGGACATCCACCTCGCGACCCACGGCGCCCGAGCCGCTCGCTCCCTCCCCGTCGAGGACCCTCCCCCGGACCTGC
>CBHFMJ010000184.1:0-5275 GCA_965994715.1 uncultured bacterium
CGGAGCGCCTCGGCGACCTTCGCCAGGTTGTGATCGACGGTGATCAGCTGGGCACCGCGCTCCCGGGCCAGGCGCACGAGCGCGGCATCGACGTCCATCACCCCGAGCTCCTCCACGAGCTGGAACTGCAGGGTCGGCGCCTTCTGGAGTTCCACGAGCATGTCGAGTCCGCGGCGGCCGCGCGTCCGACGATGAGGGTCCGAGGAGTCGGAGATCGCTTGGAGCTCGCGGAGCACGCCTTCGTGCAACAGCACCGTCCCCGCCACGAACCCCGTGGCCACGAGGTCGGCGACGCGGCCGTCGATCAACGCGCTCGTGTCGAGCACGTGCAGGTCGCCCCTCGTGACGCCGGCTGCGCGCGGCTTGACGCCGACGAGGCCGAAGATGTCCTCGTACTTGGACTGCCCCAGCCGGAAGCCGAGCGTCCCGAAGGCGAGGTAGAGGAACACGATCGCCGGCCACGCCGCGGAGGCAGGCAGGAACAGGAGAGGGATCATCATCAGCCCCGCCACGAGCAGGCCCACGACCAGTCCGACCACGCCACCGGCGAGGACCGCGGGAGGCTTCCTGCCGAGCTCGGCTTCCAGGCCGTGAACCGCGCGGAGGGTGAGGCGTCCGAAGACGCCGCCGATCACGTAGCCCACGCCGGCCCCGAGGAAGACGAACAGGAGGGCGCGGCTCGTGCTGGTGGTGCGGGAGGCCTCGCCGAGCCGAGCACCGACGGTCGCGCTGAGCGCGACGAAGATCATGCGGACGCCCCCGGCCACGCGGCCGCGGAGGGCGTCGCCCCGCCCGTGCTCGTTTTCCGTCACGACGCTCACCCCGCCTCGGGAAGCTCGATCGGGGCCATCCGGCCCCTCAAAGGGTCATCGGCGCGTCCGGGGCAGCTCCTGAGCCGGAACGGAACGGGTGAGGGTTCGGGTCAGGCCTCGGCGGCCATCTTCACGCCGTGGGCCCCGTCGAGGACCTCGTCGATCATGAGCTCGGCGTCCTCCTCGGACTTGCCCGCCGCATGGGACAGCTCCGAGATCAGGATCTGCCGTGCCTTATGGATCATGCGCTTCTCCCCGGCCGAGAGCCCCTTCTCGCGATCCCTGATCGAGAGGTTCCGGAGCACCTCGGCGACCTCGAACGGGTCACCCGAGTGCAGCTTCTCGAGGTTGTTCTTGAAGCGCCTGCTCCAGTTGGCGGCGGAGATCGTTTCGGCCTCCGTGAGCACCTTGAGGATCTTCTTGACCTGGGGCTTGCTGATGACGGGCCTGAGCCCGACCTGCTCGGCCGAGTCGACCGGGACCGAAAGCGTGAGGTCCCCGTACACGACCCGAAGGACGAGGTACTTCCGCTTCTCGCCCAGGAACTCCTTGTCCTTCAGCTCTTCGATGACGGCCGCCCCGTGCTCGGGGTGGACGACGGTGTCTCCTTTGCGGAACGCGGACAAGTGGATCTCCCTTCGCGAGAGGTGCGTCCGGCCGGAGCCTGGCCGGGCGAGGATAGAAGGGTAACATGGAACGTCCTTCTCCGCAACCCAAAACCGCAGGTCAGAGGCACTTTCCTGCGTGTTCTGACTCGCGACGGCGCGATCGATCGATGGTTCAGGACGCTCGGCGCCGCGTTGCCGCAGCACTGTCGGGCGTCCACGACAACGCCTCGGACACATGACGCACGGGGGTAAAGAGTGGATGCCGCTGGGTTTCGGGACCGGGCGCCCCGAATACCCGTGAACAGCCTGCGGCCTCGGCCGCGGCGAGCCGCTGGGGCATGCCGGAGACCTGTCGCACGAGCCCCGTGAGCGAGACCTCCCCCACGAACGCGGCCCCCTCGGGCGTGAGTGCCCCCGTCACCGCCGAGGCGAGGGCGGCCGCGACGGCGAGGTCGGCGGCCGGATCATCGACCCGGAGCCCACCGGACGTAGCTCCGAACAGCTCCGCCCGACCGAGCCGGTAGCCGGCGGCCCGAGCGAGCACGGCCGCCATGAGCTGGAAACGCCGGGCGTCCAGACCCGTCGTCTGTCGGCGGGCCGGCCCGTAGACCGACCCCATCAGCGCCTGCACCTCGACGGCGAGAGCCCTCCTCCCGGCCATGGGAAGCGCGATGGCCGCGCCGGGAACCCCCACGCCCTCGAGCAGCAGAGCCGTGGGATCGATCTCGTGGAGCCCGTCCGGGGCCATCTCGAACCACGCGGACTCGCCCTCGGCGCCGAAGCGATTCTTCCCGCCCGAAAGCACGCGCGAACCAGACCGTGCCTCGCCCTCGAACAGGAGCACGACGTCGACCGCGTGCTCGAGCGCGCGAGGCCCGGCGAGGTCGCCGTCCTTGGTGACGTGGCCGGTCATGAGGACCGCGATCCCCTCCTCCTTGGCCATGCCGACGAGGGCGTCCGTGCAGTTCCGCACCTGCGCCACGCCGCCCGGCATCTGGGGTGCGGACGGATCGCGGACGGATTGGATCGAGTCAATCGCGAGGAGGAACGGGTCTCGCTCCCGGGCGGTCGCCAACACGGCGCGGAGGTCGCGGCCGGGAGCGAAGGCGACCGCATCCCCCACCAGGCCGAGCCGGCGCGACCGGGCGGCGACCTGGCCGTGAGACTCCTCGCCGGAGACGAGCAGGCATCCGCGGCCGTCCCCGGAGAGGCGCGAGAGGAGCTGGAGCAGCAGCGTGGACTTCCCGATCCCGGGCTCCCCCGCGAGGAGGATCACGGAGGCGGGGACCAGCCCTCCCCCGAGCACCCGGTCGAGCCCTGGGATCCCGGTCGACACGCGGGGTTCGACGGCTGCGGTGCCTCCTCCCAGCATGAGAACGGGCCCTCCGGGCGCCGCGGCGCCCCCGAGCGCGCTCTCGATCGTCCCCCACGCCCCGCATCCGGGGCACCGACCCACCCACTGCGCAACCTGCTGCCGGCACTCCGAGCATGCGAACACCGTCCGGGGCCGTGGCATGGAGCGGACGCTAGCCGGGAGGTCTGACACACACATCGCGGCGGTGTCGGCGACGACAGCTACCTTCCTCTGATTAGGACCATCGGCGGGGATCCGCGGCCGACGGTGTGAGATCTCACCCCGCAGCTACGAGTTGCGTCAGGCGTGCCGATAGATGTCTTGACGACGAAGGAGGAACGGTCGTGGAGGTCGTACCGATCGGCGCCGGAGATGCCGGAGTTGACCAAGAGGCGGACGGGCTCGCTCTCGGGCCGGCCGAGAAGCTCGCCGAGTCGATCGAGGACCTCACCGACCCGCCCGAGTTCCCCCTCGTCCTCGTGACCTGGCGTGACGCATGGTTCGACTTCGAGGAGCCGGACCCCGAGGATGTCCGCGCCGACTACCTGGTCAACACCGTCGGATACCTCGTGCGGAGAGATCCACGCTTCGTCTCGGTCGCCCAGGAGCTCCTTCCCGACGGCGACGGGTTCCGTGCGGTGACGCACATCCCGATCGCGGTCGTAGAGACCATCGCAACACTGCACGGGTCCGGCGAGGCCGGGATGGACGACGTGCTGGCCCTCTGAGGGCGTATACTCGGCCGGCTCGGTGCGATCGGCGCACCTGCCATGTCTCACCTGTCACGCGAAGGAGGGATGCGAGATGACTGCCCACACGGTCACCGTCAGCGCGCAGCGTCCCTCCGCTGCCTCCCGCTGAGCCGTCCGGCTCTCACGCGGTAGCTCCCGAAGGACGCGGCGTCGCCCATGTCCGCATCCCTGCGAACGCCAACATCCCGCCGAAGGGGGCACCCGCGTTGCACGACGAAGTCTTCGAGCACTTCCTCGACGAAGGGCTCATCGAACGGGTCATCCGCCCCATCAAGAGCGGCAAGGAAGCGAGCGTGCACCTCGTGCGCGCCAACCCGCGCACGACCGGTGAAGAGCTGGCGGCGCTGAAGATCTACCACCCGCTCGACCGGCGCGACTTCCGCGACGAGTCGCTCTACCGGGACGGCGAATTCATCAAGGAGCGTCGCATCCGCGCCGCGCTGGAGAAGAAGACCCGGTTCGGTCGAGAGGTCCAAGGCGGGCTGTGGGTCGGTCGCGAGTGGGAGACCCTGCGCGCGCTGTTCGCTGCGGGTGCGGCCGTTCCCCGTCCGATCGAGGCCACCGACAGCGCGATCCTGATGTCGTACATCGGCGACGAGGACGACGCGGCGCCGCAGCTCCATCGGTATCGGGCCACCGACGACGAGGAGGTGGAGGATCTCCTCGAGCAATGCATCCGCGTCGTGGAACGGATGCTCTTCCACGATGTCGTCCACGGCGACCTCTCCCCGTTCAACATCCTCGTCTGGGAGGGCCGGATCTCCGTGATCGATCTGCCGCAGGCGGTGGACCCCAAGAAGAACCGCCACGCCGAGGCCCTGCTCGCTCGCGACGTCGAACGGGTCTGCGAGCACTTCGCGCGGCGCGGGGTGGTTCGCGATCCCCGGAGGATCGCCGACGACCTGTGGACGGCGTGGACGTTCGCCGATCTCATCCCGGAGGAGCTCCGGCACGCACTGGAGGTCGATCCCGCAGCCGGCTGATCCCGCCGTCTGACGAACGTCACGGCCCATCACGTCCTCGGACGCAGCGGAACCGCGCGATCGCGTGTCTTGATGGCGTCGGCACGAACAGCAGGCGCCGGTTGCCGGTCCGTGGCTCGAACCGAACCACACGAGGAGGTTCCGACGATGAGCGCCAAGGCACAGACAGACGCGGCCCGTCACCCTCCTCGAGATCCAGGGGGCGAACGCCGGCGACGCGTGGTGGCCGATGGTGTCGCCCGACGGCTCGATGGTCGCGTACTCCCGCGCCGTCGGGGGGGACGAGTTCGTCTTCCTCTTCGACATGGCCACCGGCGAGGATCGCGAGCTCCGGCGGGGGTTCTTCGCCACCTAGGTCGACGACGACACGCTCCTGATCCAGGACCGACCCGTCGAGTCCGAGTAGCGCGACCACAGGCGCGGGCCAGATGCCCACGATCGCGAAGCAGCCGTGCGTGGTCCTCGCACGCTGATCCGCCATGGCGCGTGCGCGGCGACCGTCCCCCGCGCCCGTCGGGGGGCATACGCTCCGTGGGTGGGTGGTCCGACGGAACGAGTCGATCGGCTAAACGAACAGGCCTGGGCGGGCATCCATGGGGCCGTGCAGACCGATGACAACGTCGTGGAGCTCCACGGGGACCGCGAGACGTCCGCGGCCCCGCTGACGTTCGACGACCTGTTCCTCGATCAGCACGATCGCCTGTACCGGGCTCTCTACTTCATCACCGGGAGCTCCGCCGATGCCGAGGAACTGATGCAGGACGCG
>CBHFMJ010000185.1:0-5213 GCA_965994715.1 uncultured bacterium
CCGGAGCTCACCGCGGACAACTGTTGGAAATCGGCCCCGACCGCGACCGCGAGCAGGTGCGCGAGGGTCGTCTTGCCGGTCCCGGGGGGGCCCCACAGGATCGTGGAGGGAAGGTGTCCCCCGTCGATCAGCTTGGTGAGCGGCTTCCCTTCGCCCAACAGATGGTGATGTCCGACGAACTCCTGGAAGGTGCGCGGACGCATCCGCGTTGCGAGCGGTCGATCCATGAGAGAGGAATGTCCTTTCCTGCCAGCCCGAGTCTCCGGCCCCGTCGCAACCGGAAGCCAGCATGATAGGGCCTCCCGGGCGGCGGAGGGAACCGTCTTCGGGCCTAGGGCGATGTGCGGCAGAACATCGGTACGCTCAGGAGCAGCTGCGCAGCAAGCTCAACCGTCGTATCGCCGGAGGATCCGATCCGGCCTGATCCGGTAGATCACGCGCTCCTGGCCTTCCTTGTACGTCCATCGCTCGCCGTCGTGGTACCGCTGATGCAGCGTATCGATGTGCTCCTCGGCCTCCGGTCCGGTCACGAATCCCTCCACGACGCCGTCGACCCGGAGCCACCGGTACGGATCCTCCTCGTCGTGCACCGTCACCGAGACGCGCGGGTCGATCCGGAGGTACCGGTCTTTCACACGACCCACCGCGGAGTTCACGAGCACCGTCCCGTCCGCGGCATCGATCCAGGTGACCGTGACGTGTGGCGTGCCGTCCGGTCGTACCACCGCGAGGTGGGCGAAGTTCTTCCCGGTGAGCAGATCGACGTCGTCGGCGTGCAAGATCTCCACGGTCACTCCTCTCCTGCCCGAACTCGCTGTTCCTTCGTGGGCGCCAGCACCTGCAGGCCGACCTCGCGGAGTTGCTGGGCATCCACGGGAGCCGGTGCTCCGGTCAAGGGGTCGGCGCCGGACTGCGCCTTGGGGAACGCCGTGACCTCCCGCAGCGTCTCCTTGCCCGCCATGAGCATCACGATGCGGTCGAGACCCATCGCGATCCCCCCGTGGGGCGGCGCCCCGTAGCGGAACGCGCGGATCAGATGGCCGAACTTCTCATCGATCTCGGCCTCGGTGAGCCCCAGGACCGCGAAGACCTGCTCCTGCACCTCGGGCCGGTGGATCCGGATGCTCCCACCACCAACCTCGTAGCCGTTGAGGACGAGGTCGTATCCCTTCGACGTGGCCGTCGTCGGGTCGAGGTCGTCGCTCGCGGGCGCGGTGAAGGGATGGTGGTTGGACACCCACTTCCCCTCCTCCTCGCTCCAATCGAACAGCGGCGGGTCCGTGTACCAGACGTAGCGCCACTCTCCCTCGGGGATCAGGCCGAGTCGATCGGCCAGGTGCCGTCGCGCGCCATCGAGGGCCACGTGCACGCGATCGGCCTGATCGGCCACGACGCAGACGAGGTCTCCTTCGGAGGCGCCGGTCTGCGAGAGCACGGCGTCGACCTCGTCCTTCGACAGGTGATTCTCCACCGGGGAGCGCACGCCGTCGCCCTCGACGACGATCCAGACGAGACCGGCCGCGCCCCGGCCCTTCGCATCCTGGACGAGCTGGTCGAGTTCCTTGCGAGAGAGCTGGCCACCCGCGGGCGCCGCGAGCCCCTTGATCGCTCCGCCCTCCGTGGCGAGCACGGACGCGAAGGCGTTGAAGCCCGTGCCGGCGAACACCGCCCCGAGATCGGCGAGCTCCATGCCGTAGCGGAGGTCCGGTTTGTCGCTGCCGAAGCGCGCCAGCATCTCGTCGTAGGTGATCCGCGGGAACGGCGTGGGGATCTCGACCCCGTGGATCTCGCGGACGTAGCGCGAGTACAGGGGCTCGATCACCGCGAACACGTCCTCCTGGTCGACGAACGACATCTCCACGTCGAGCTGGGTGAACTCGAAGCTCCGATCCGCGCGCGGCGCCTCGTCCCGGAGGCACCGGACGATCTGGTAGTAGCGGTCCTGTCCTGCCACCATGAGCAATTGCTTCAGTTGCTGCGGGGATTGCGGGAGCGCGTAGAAGGACCCCGGCCACAGTCGCGACGGCACGAGGAAGTCCCGCGCGCCCTCCGGCGTCGAGCGCGTGAGCAACGGCGTCTCGACCTCGAGGAAACCCAGGGAGTCCATGTGATCGCGCGTGATCGCGTTGATCCGATGGCGGATCCGTAGCGCCTCCGTCATCTCGTGCCGGCGGAGGTCGAGGTAGCGGTAGCGCAGACGCAGCTCCTCGCCCGCTTCGATCCGATCCTCGACCGGGAACGGGGGGGTCTCGGCCTCCGACAGGATCTCCAACGAGGCCGCCGCCACCTCCACGTCGCCGGTGGGGAGCTGCGGGTTGGCCATCCCGGCCGGGCGGGTGCGCACGCGGCCGTTGACCTGCACGACGTCCTCGGCGCTGAGTCGCTGGGCCGCGGTGTGAGCGTCCGCCGCGTCCTCCGGATGGAAGACGACCTGCACGATGCCCTCGCGGTCGCGGAGGTCGATGAACGTGACGCCCCCGTGGTCTCGGCGGCTCGCGACCCAGCCGCAGAGGATCACCTCGACATCGTCGTGGTCGGCGGTCAGCTCGCCGCACGCGTGGGTGCGCATCGCGGTGCGGTAGATGCTCTCGTTCATCCCGTTCCTCCGACCGGCCCCTCACGGGGCGTCGGAGCGACGGCCTCGGCGAGCGATCCGGCGTCGATCTCTTGCTGGTCGCCGTCCGAGAGGCGGCGGAGCGTCACGACCCCGGCCTCGAGCTCGCGCTCCCCCACGATCGCCGCATACGTGGCGCCGGTGCGGTCGGCCATCTTCAGCTGAGCCTTCAGCGGCCGGTCCTCGAACGCGGCGTCCGCGGCGACGCCGACCGAGCGGAGCTCGCGCACCAGGTCGTGCGCCCGTGCGTGGCCTGCGTCGCCGACGCCGACCACGAACACCGCGAGTCCCGGCTCCTCCGGTGCCTCGATCGGCTCCTGCTCGAGCGCGAGGAGGACACGTTCCAGACCCATCCCGAACCCCACGCCGGGGACGTGCGGCCCGCCCAGCACCTCGGCCAGCCCGTCGTACCGGCCACCGCCGAACAGCGTGGCCTGCTGCGGCGAGAGACCCGGGCTCACGAACTCGAACGCCGTCCGTGTGTAGTAGTCGAGACCGCGGACCAGCGTCGGCTCGAGCGTCCACGAGAGGCCGGCGTCCTTCAGCCCGGACTGCACGCCCTCGAAGTGCGCCCGGCACGGGTCGCAGAGCCGGTCGGTGATGCGCGGGGCCTCCTTCGCCACCGCCCGACACGCCTCGTCCTTGCAGTCGAGGACGCGGAGCGGGTTGTCCTCGAAGCGGTCCCGATGCTCGTCGTGCAGGCGGTCCCGGTTGGCGCGCAGGAACGCCACGAGCTCGTCGCGGTACGCGGGACGGCAGACCTCGTCCCCGATCGAGTTGAGCTGCAGCTCGATGCGGGTCAGCCCGAGCCCGCGCAGGAACGCGTCGCCCATCGCGATCACCTCGGCGTCGGCGCCGGGCGCCTCGGTCCCGAACACCTCGATGCCGAACTGTCGGTGCTCGCGGTAGCGCCCTTCCTGCGGCCGGGCGTACCGATACATCCTCGTGAGGTAGTACGCCTTGAACGGAGACGGCTGCTCCTGCATCGCGCCGAGGTAGGCGCGCATCACCGGCGCGGTTCCCTCCGGACGAAGGGTCAGCGAGCGCCCCTTCCGATCCTCGAACGTGTACATCTCCTTCGTGACCACGTCGCTCGTCTCACCCGACGTGGCGGAGAAGAGCTCGGTGGCCTCGAAGCCGGGCGTCTCCACGTAGCGGTAGCCGTGAAGCCGGGCGAGGGCCGCCGCGCGATCGTAGAGCGCGCGCATCCGACTGCCCTGCGGAGGGAGCATGTCGAGGGTGCCTCGTGCCGGTCGCAGATCCATCAGGCCACGTTCACCAGGAACGGGTTGGACGAGCGCTCCCGTCCCACGGTGGTCCGCGGACCGTGCCCCGGAAGGACGTCGTCGGCGTCGTCCCTCGAGAGGAACCATCGGAGGCTCGTCCGCATCGCCTCGGGCGAGGAGTTCGGGAAGTCGGAGCGACCGATCGAGCCGGCGAACACCAGGTCGCCGGCAACCACCGTGGCGTCGGTCACGAAGCAGCAGTGACCGGGCGTGTGCCCGGGCGTGTGGCGCACGACGATCGACATCCCGGCGAACGACAGCTCGTCACCGTCGACGACGCGGCGCAGATCCTTCACGGGCTCCAGGGGGTTGTCGAACCCGGGGTTCCAGGCATCGATGTCGTCGAACGCGAGGGCGTCGGCCTCGTGGACGAAGACAGGGAGGTCGTCGCCGGCGAGCACGCCCGCGGCGAAGGCGTGGTCGAGATGTGCGTGCGTCAGGAGGATCGCCGTCGGTCGCCGCCCGGCGCGCTCGAGGACCGCTCGGAGCTCGTCCGGCTCGAAACCGGGGTCGACGAGCACCGAATCCTCGCCCCCGTCGGCCCCGAGGAGCCAGCAGTTCGTGCCGAACGGGTTCCGATCGAAGACGTCCTGGTACATCTGGGGCATGCTACCGGGCGACCCGGCGCGGCCGCCCCGACGGGCTCCCAACCGTGGCACCGGACGCTGACGCCATGGCGCGACACGTCGTCCTCTACGACAACGACTGTGGCTTCTGCCGGTGGTCGCTCGATCGGCTGCTCCGGTGGGATCGCGCGCGCCGGCTCCGGGCTGTGCCGATCCAGGGCGAGGAAGGCGACCGGCTCCTCGCCGATCTATCGGAGGAGGCCCGGCTCGCCTCCTGGCACCTCGTCACGCCCGACGGACGGCGGTACTCGGGCGGCGCGGCGGCCGGCCCGCTGGCTCGGCTCCTGCCGGCCGGCGCCCCAGTCGCTCTCCTGGCCGATACGTTCCCTCGCACCACCGACCGCCTTTACCGGTGGGTGGCGCGGAACCGGGACTCGCTCGGCCGGCGGCTCGGGGAAGAGGCGTGCGCCGTCGATCCGAGCCTGCGACCGGGGAGATCTATGCCGAGCTGAGCGACGCGCCGTCCAGCACCAACGTGAACGGACCGTCGTTGAGGAGCTCCACGGCCATCGTCGCGCCGAACACACCGCGTCCCACGCGCACCGCGCGGGCCTCGAGCGCCGCGGCGAGCGCTTCGACCCGCTCCGAGGCGACCGCCGGATCCTCCGCATCCCCCCAGGACGGACGACGCCCCTTCCGGAGGTCCGCGTACAGGGTGAACTGGGACACCACGAGGACCTCGCCGTC
>CBHFMJ010000186.1:0-5203 GCA_965994715.1 uncultured bacterium
GCTCGATCCAGCTGCGGTCGGCGCGAGAGATACGCGGACGTAGTCGTCCAACGGCTCCAGGCTGATCCATGCGTCGTCGGAATCCGCCGTCCAGTCGAGGACCCCGCCGCCCCGGTTGAAGACGTAGATCCGGTCGACCACCGGAAGGTCGTCCGAACGGACCCCAGTGACCTCGATGCGCTCCGGCACCACCGACAGGCTCGGCGGCTCCTTGGGTCCGATATGGGGATCGGGGTCGGGTTCTGGGACGACCTCAACCTTCTCGATCGGTCTGCGGGCCAGTGCGACAGTCCCCTTCGCCTTGTCGAAGTCACGCTGCGCCTCTTGGCCGCTGTCCTTCAGGTTCCGCTCGACGTACCTGTAGATCTCATCGATGTCCACGAACCCGTCGTCGTCGATGTCGACATCGGCATCCGCGATCGCTTCCACCAGGTACTTCGTGAAGGGGCTGGACTCCGTGACCACCGCGGCATCGCCGGAGTTCTGGCCCGCGCGTGAACTCGTGATCAGGAAGCGACCCGTCCCGGTGAGGTTGTCGGGCAGCAGATCGGTAGCACCTTTCCACCCTCCCGAACTGCAGCAGTCGAGGACCAATACGAAGCTTCGCGCCGGCGACGACCGCATCATCGCGTTGACCTGCTCATCCCGGATCGCGGTCGAGAGCAGTCGATCCAGCCTGGTGTCCGCAGCGCAGAGGAAGAAGTTGTTGTTGATGTCGAGCTTCCCGTGGCCGCTGTAATAGAGGAGCAGCGTGTCATCGGGCTCGCAGTCGAGGAAGAAGCTCTCGATCGACAGGAGCGCGTCCGCGCATCGAGCGTTCGGGAGGAGCTTGACCTGCCCCGGATCGAAGACGCCGATCGTCGGATGCGTCAGAGCCTTCTCGAGGCGCGACATGTCGTAGATCGGAGCGTTGAGCTCCGGGAGATGCGCGGGGTCCTCGTAGAACTTCGAGTTCGCGACCAGGAGGGCGCGATGGATGCCCACGGTCACGCCCCGTCGAAATGTTTCATGGCCTCCGTCGTGACATCCTTCGCCGTCGCACTATCCATGTCACCAGAGAGGTCGATCACCTTTTCGTCCTCGCCGTCCTTGATGCGGAGGACGATGTGGCGGTCCTTCGCACGATTCAGCCACGACTGGATAACGGTGATTACCGCCGTGAACGCGCCCGCCGAACCGAGGGCGGCAATGACCATCGAGATCTCTCCCTTCGCGCCCGGCGCCGGGGTGCTCTCCTCCCGGATCGGGACCCCTGCGTCGCGGAGCTCGTCGTAGAGGCCAGCGACCTGTGTGAGCCATCGATCGTCTTCCGGCTCGAGGGTCTCCGAACCCGGACTAATCTCGATCTCCATCGCCATCGCTACCGCCCTTCCAATCGGGTCAGGGGAGCTCATCCCATCTCGGCAGCTCTGCGGGCAGGAGCTCCCGGTGGTACCGAGAGAGCACAGCGCCTGTGAGCCACCAGCTCCGGTAGATCACCTCCCGGCACAGATCCGCGCTGAAGCTCGAGAACACGGTCGGGAGCCTCGCCGTCTCCACGCGCCACTCGTCGTGGTCCGGGCGGCCCTCAAGCCATTCGTCGGTCGCATCCACAGTGGTCGCAAGGCCGAAGACCACACCAAGTCTGGCCCACGGCTGTGGTTCCTCACCCTGGGCGCGAGCGTCCTCCAGCGCCTTGAACCGCTCGACCATCGATCGCATGCGCAGCGACGTGGTCTGCCGGTAGAGCAACCCCTGCGCTCGCTTGAGATCGCGGATGAGTGGCAATCCCCCGTAGCCTCCGGTCGTGAACAGTCCGCCGGCGGTCACAGCCACCAAGCACACGTCCGCAAGGTCATCGAGCGGCTCGAGCCCCATGTTGTCGTAGGCGCCGCCGTCCAGGAGCTTGGGCGCAATCCCTCCCGAGCAGGGGAAGGACACCTCCGTAACCTCCAACGGCGCGAACGCGCCGGGAACTGCGGCGGAAGCCGCCACAGCCTGGGACAGGCGGATGCCCGAACCGGCCGTCGCGGCACGGCCCATCACCCAGTCACCCACGACATCACGTTCGAACCCGAACCGCACGCCCGTCGTGACGCTGGAGGCATTGAAGATGAATCGGCACCCGGTGGACAGGTCCTCGAGCTGCAGACCGCCGTAGAACCATCGATCGAAGGCTTCGGTGAGCAGATCCGTGCGAGTGAGCCCTCCGGCCGCTCGCCAGAGGTTCCGGAGGAGCTCCGATGTCAGCGAGTGTGTGGAGATCGCCTTGACGAACGGCGAGATGACGAGCGTATCGACCGTCTCGCGGGAAAAGCCGTCAGCTTGGAGCTCACCGTAATCGCGCGCGAAGAGGCCGTGTGCCACCGACCCCCCGGAGACGGACGAGACCCATCGCACGCGATCCAGGAGGCCGGCATCGGCCATGAACCTGACGACCCCGAGGGCTGCCAGCGTCGCCCGAAAGCCGCCGCCGGAGAACGCCATCGAGAACGCGGGGAGCACCTCAGGAGCGGGCGGCCGAGCCGGTCTGGGTTCCCGCTCGACACAGGGTTGGATCAGGTCGTTGGGCGCCGTGCCAATCGCGGGCGAGTCGAGCGGAGACGGATCGGGCACTTCAGCCTCACCGATCACACGGGGAGTCAAGTGGAGTGGGCTGGTCCCATCCGCGCGCACTGGCATCTCGCCCGTGACTGAGATACAGGGTCATCGACTCGATCCGCGCCCGGTACATCCGGTCGCGCCTCCGCTGGGTGGTGCTACTCCTGTGGCGCGAGGAGCGCCAGTCGCCCAACGCGACTACGGCGCGAGCACGATAAAGGGGGTCGAGCACACCCGGCGGATACTTCGTCCGTCTATCCGACGCTGCCCATCACACGGTTCACGACCCGTCCGATCGCGGCATCGAGGAAACCGAAGAAACCCCGTCGGACAACTCGGTCCGTCCCGATCCCGGCCCCGGTCACGAGTCGTTCGAGGTCCGCGACATAACCCGGGGTGGTGAACGGCACCCCTTTTCGATCCGTCGCATAAGCATGCTTCGATTTCCAGAGCTCGGTCAGGATCTGCGCTTGACCTTCCTTCGTGAAGGAGGTCAACGAGCTGGCTGCGCGCAGGCCCTCCGGCCCGCCGAAGTCGTACGGGTCCTTGCCGAACCGTCTACCGATCTGTTCGATGACACCCCTAAGGAGCTGTGCCTGACCCGTCTGGTGCTCCCACACGTGACCGAGCTCATGGATGAGGGTCGACTCGCTCGGGAGCTCCTCCGACCGCCGGGCCCGTTTGAACCGGATCACGTCGTTGCATGTCCACGCCGTACCTGATCGGCCGAGGACCAGGCGGCTGGCGCCGACGCTCACGCGAGAGAAGTCGACCGACGGGCCATAGAACGGTCGAGCGCGTGCCAACCATTGATCGATCGGGCATACGATCACCTCGAAGCGGACCTCATGCTCTCCGCTGCTCGCCATCACCTTGTGCGTGCCCCCGGATCGGAACACCGTCGAGAACTTCCGACCTGCCCCGGTCGCCGGCTCGCCTCCGCCGGTCCACCTGATCTGGCTGGCGGCTCGGGCGGTTCCCGGCGAGACCTCGAACGTGAACCGCTCGCCGGGCAGTCCCGCGTCACGCTTCGCCATGCCGATCATCCGTTTCCGCCCCCGGCGCAAGGTACCGACCTCCACGGGTCGACACATCAGCCGACCGAGCTACGGAAGACATCGAATTCCCCTGGGAGGCGTCCGTTGCTATGCCTCAACCCGCTGAGCGTACCCACAAGGGAAACGGCGGATGTCCCTCAAGGAACCGCTGAAAAGCGGAGACGTCGAGCCCTCCGGGGCCATCGACCCGGCGCAGCCCTCCTTCGCATGGGACAGCCATCTCGAAGGACTCCTCAGCGATTGGCAAACGCGAGCATGGGCCGCTCAGATCGCCCACTACCGGGTCGCGTCACGCCTACGCGGGTACAACAATTGGCTCGGGCTGCCGGTCGTTATCTTCACGACGGCAGTGGGCACTAGCCTCTTCGCGACGTTGAATCAGGACGACCTAGGTATGTGGCTCAGGGTCACCGTGGGATGCATCAGTGTGGTCGCGGCGATCCTCGCGGGGATCCAGACATTCCTGAGCTTCGGGAAGCGTGCCGATCAACACGCCGTCGCCGCCGACTGGTACGCGAGCATCCGGCGCAAGATCGAGCAGCAGGCGAATACACCGAGGAAGGGTCGCAGCGACCCAAGGAAGTTCCTCGACGAGATCCGCAAGGACATGAACACCGTCGGCTCCCAGTTCCCGGAGATCGGTGAGCGTATGTGGGCGCAGGTCGCCGAGGATGTCGGACTGGACTACCCGGGGGTGGGGCCCGGGGCGGCTCCCCACGACCAGGCCCACCGGTACGCCCCGAAACACGCCGGCCGATGATGCCAAGCACCCGCGAGCGGGCGCGTTCACGGACGGCGGGCGGAAGAGGGCTCATAGGCAACATCCGAGAACCGTCAGGCTCGGAGATGCGACACCCAGAAGGAGTCCGGTGCCGGAGGAAGGGGTGGAAGGCATGGGCGAGATCATCTACCAGGTCACTCGGTTCCACAGGGGATTCCAGGGTCCAGGCCAAACGTCCCTCGACCGGACCCTCGAGATCCTCGAAGACAAGCTCAAGAAGATCGATGGGCCGTACGTGTTCCGGGACAAACCCAAGAAGAGCTTCGAGCTGAAGGAGGTCCTTGCGGAGACCAAGAAGCGAGCGCCGAAACTGGATCTCCGGGAGAGGCTGATCATCTTCGGCCAGGACTCGGGGCAGCCCGCGATCGCGCTCCGCAAGAGCGAGCTCGACGAGGTGGAATCTCCTCTCATCACGTTCGTGAAGCAGTTCGAGGGCCAGTCGAAGTACAAGCTCGGCGCACCAGGGCCACCGGGCGAATGCGACTGTTCCGGATTGACGATGCACGCCGTCCAGGCGGTCTTCGATCTGTCACCAGCGTTGCCGCACAGCGCCGACCGCCAGATGAATGACTCTCGGATCTTCAAGTTCAAAGACGAGTCCAAGTTGAAGTCCGGCGACTTCGTGTTCTTGAACTACGGACGACTCGAGGAAGGACATGCCGACCACGTGGAGTTCTACGTCAAGCCCGGTCAGACCCTCGGATCTCGAGGGAGTACTGACGGCGTCGGCTTCTATGACTTCGATGAGGACGACGCGATGAGCGTGCTCCGCTACGGCCGCCTC
>CBHFMJ010000187.1:0-5187 GCA_965994715.1 uncultured bacterium
CGCGGCTGCTCCTGCTCGTCGTCGCCGCGCTCGGCCTGCTCCTCGGCCACCAGTACTTCGCGAGGTCCGGCGACGAGCAGCGAGGTGAGTTCACCCCGTTGCTCCTGTTCGCGACGTCCGGGATGACCTTGATCATCGCGTCGGCGGACCTGATCATGACGTTCCTCGCCCTCGAGATCCTGTCGCTCGCGCTCTACGTCCTCACCGGGCTCACCGGCCGCCGGGCCGCGAACGAGGCGGCGATGAAGTACTTCCTGCTCGGCGCGTTCAGCTCGGCGTTCTTCCTCTACGGCGTGGCGATGGCCTACGGCGCGACGGGCACCACCAAGATCGCGGCGATGGCGCTCGCCCTCACCGGCACCGGGGAGAGCCAGTCGCTCGCCGTGTTGGCGTTCGCGCTGCTGGCGGTGGGGTTCGCGTTCAAGGTCTCGGCCGCTCCGTTCCACATGTGGACGCCGGACGTGTACCAGGGAGCACCCACACCGATCACCGCCTTCATGTCGGCCGCGACGAAGGTCGCAGCGTTCGGGGCGCTGATCCGCGTCCTGGACGTCGCGTTCCAGGCGCTCGCGTGGGACTGGGCGCCGGTCGTCTGGGGGCTCGCCGCCGCCTCGGTCGTGATCGGGAGCATCCTCGCGATCGCGCAGACGAACGTGAAACGGATGCTCGCCTACTCGAGCATCGCGCATGCCGGGTTCATCCTGACCGGGCTCACGGCAGCGGGTTCGGCGGGCATCCGGGCCGCGATGTTCTACCTGGTGGCGTACGCCGCGATGACCGTGGGCGCGTTCGGCACGGTGATGGTCGTCTCCGGCCGCGGGGAGGAGCGGACCCGGATCGGCGATTACACGGGCCTCGCCCGCACGAACCCGGTCGTGGCCGCCCTGATGACGCTGTTCTTGCTCTCGCTCGCCGGGATCCCCCCGACCGCGGGGTTCATCGCCAAGGTGAACGTCTTCTCCGCCGCGATCGATGCCGGGTACTGGGTCCTGGCGCTGATCGGGGTCCTGGCGAGCGTGGCAGCGGCCTTCTTCTATCTCCGGGTGATCGTGCTGATGTACATGCAGGAGCCGGAGTCGGCGCCGGCGTCCAGGAGCGCGGAGGTCTCCGGATCCCGCGCCACCAACAGGGCCGAGGACAGCGCCGCGATGGGAGCCGTCCTGGCGATCCCGGCCGCAGCGACGCTCCTCCTCGGCGTGTTCCCCGGCGTGATCGTGGGCATCATCCGGGACGCCTCGGTCCTCAGGTGGTGAGGGACGCCGGCGCGTCCCTCACCCTTCCGAACCAGGTCCTCAGCGGACCACGATGATCTCGACCTGCTCTTCTCCCAGGACCACTGTATCGGTCCTCGAGATCGCCTCTCGTTCGCGTCCCCCGTCCACTCGGAGGGACGCGACGAGGTCGTTGTTCCGGTGCGTGCGCCGAAGGTCGCGCAACAGCTCCTGGAATGTGGCCGGCGCCTGTCCCTCCCCGTTCTCTCCCTCGATGAAGCAGAAGAGGCAGTCGTCGCCGCCGCCGCCGCCGCCCACGGTCAAGGAGCCTCCGAAACGGCTGCGTGGCACCGGCACGAGGAGCTCGACCATCTCTTCGTCGGTTGCACCCTCGGGGAGCAGGAACACCCGGAGGCTGATCGTGTCACGGGGCCTCACGCGGAGACGGGCTCGCTCCCGGAAGTCGGGCTGGAGCGAGCTCGCCGACTCGACCCGGACGATCTCGGCGGTGAGGTGCTCCTGGGTGATCGTGGACTCCGCATGGACGCTCGTGAACGATACGGGCCCGAACGGGTTGTCCTGGATCTCGAAGAGGAACGCGAACAGCTCGACGATGCTCTCGAAGGACACGTCGAACTCCGAGAAATGCATGTTCGGTCGGACGACTTGGAACGATTCCCCGTCTGGCCCGACGCCCTCGAGGACGAATCGGAGGCTCACGGTTCCGTCGCCGAGGCGATCGAACACCGTGTCCTGGTTCCCGAGGAGGTGGAACGCCGCGATGTCCGGCAGCCAGGGGAAGGTGTCCGTCGCTTGCCGGAACACCGTCGTCTCGCCCTCCCGGATCGACACGACGTCCGGGTTGACGACGACACTCGTGACAGGGACGGAGGCGGGCTCCATCCCTTCGATGCCACGGATCCCCGTGAGGCGATCCTGATCGATGATGCCGTGGACGTCGGTCAGGTTGGCGATCTTGAACCCGCCGACGAGGCTGCTGGGATCCGGGATCACCTGAAGCACGTCGGCTCCGTACATGGCCATGGGATAGGCACCCGCCCGCCCGTCCCAGAAGAACGGATGTCCGAACGCGAGCAAGAGGTCGTCGCACACCGCGGTCGCCGTTCCCACCCCCGCGACCGTGAGATCTCCGACGCTGACCGCGCCGGCGACCGCGTCACCGGCGGCGAGGGGATCCGCGGCGAGCGCGCCGAGGCTCGCGGCTCCGGAACGGTACGGGATGAGCGAGAGGCCGCCGAGCCGCATCGTCTTCGCGAATCGACGGAACCCGCGGGTGTTCAATCCCGAGACGGTCACCGGGATCCGAAGTGGTTCCGCGACCGTCGGGATCGCCTCTACGGCAGTGTCGGCGGCGCTGGCCGCGGTTCGCCGGAGCTGAGACGGAACGCGCACCTCGTGCGCGAATGCGGGTCGTGAGGCCGCGCTCGTCGTCCCGAGCGCTCCGGTGCCGGACGGGTACTCGAGCAGCCGGACCATGTCCTCGGCTGGCGTGACCCCGCCGAACGTCTGATCCGCCGCGGAGAACCCATAGGCGATCGCTCCGACGAGATCATCTCCGATGTAGACGGGCGAGCCCGAGAAGCCGGCGGCGATACCGCCACTCTCGTCGATCACCGGTCCGGATGTGTGGACGAGGATGAAGTCCACGCCAGGGGCGATCCCATCGGGGAGAACGCCGAGGATCTCGACATCGAAGGAGACGGGGTCAGAGCCTTGGACCACCGTCCATGCCGTCGCCAGCATGCCGGGCTCGAGATCAGCCACGGGGAAGACATCGGGCGTGGAGCTGCACAACGCGGCCGCGGAACCCGCGGGAGCCGCTATCGCGCCTCCCAGCAGGACCGCGGACGACACCAGCAGGGTCACGACGCGCGAACGAGCTCGTCTGGTTGCTCCCATCGGATCCACCCCCTCGGCTTGTTCTGGCCCGACGGTACGCCACTTGAGACGACCCCGCTCGGCCTGAGGTTCCATGCCACGTGAGAGATCTCTGTGACGGATCTCGATCTGCCCGATCGGACGGACCGTTCCGGGTCATCGCGGTAGGCTGCTCGTGAATCCATTCACGAGTGGCCGAGCAGCGAGGGAGGCACCCGTACCCGAACGGTCCGAGATGGGCGCGCGCTGGACACGACGAACGTGAGCCGGCGTGTGATCCCCGGTCTGGAGTCGCCCGACCCCGTGCTGGAGTCGGAGGTCCGGGCGCGCCTCGACCGCGTGGAGGAGGCGCTCCACAAGGCGCTCGCGGAGGCCGACTCCCAGCTGCTGTCCGCCACCGCGAACTACCTCCTCGCGGCCGGAGGGAAGCGATTTCGCCCGATGCTCGCGATCTTGTCGGGGTACTTCGGCGATCCGGCGGACCCTCGACTGATCCCCGCCTCCGTGTCTCTCGAGCTCGTCCACGTCGCCACGCTGTACCACGACGACGTGATCGACGAGGCGGAGACCCGCCACGGCGTTCCTGCCGCGAACGTCCGCTGGGACAACACCGTCGCGATCCTCACGGGGGACTACCTGTTCGCTCGCGCGTCCGAGGTCGGCGCGGACCTCGGCCCGGAGGTCTGCCGGATCCTGGCACAGACGATCGCCGTGCTCTGCGACGGACAGATCCGTGAGGTCGATGCCTCTCGCCGGCTCGATCAGACCGAGGCCAACTACCTCGAGGTGATCCGGCGCAAGACGGGCGCGCTGATCGCCGCCTCGTGCCGGCTGGGGGCCATGATGTCGGACGCGCCTCCCGAGCACGTGGACATCCTCGAGGCGTTCGGGGAATCGCTCGGCCTGGCCTTCCAGCTCTCGGACGACATCATGGACATCACCTCCAGCCAGCTCGAGCTCGGCAAGGAGCCGGGCGTCGACATGAAGGAGGGGGTCTACACCCTGCCCGTGCTCCACGCCCTCCGGACGTCACCCGATCGGGAGGAGCTGGCGCGGATCCTGAGCGCGGGTGCGGACGGCGGGCTCCTCGACCGCGCGCTCGCGATCGTCTCGGACGGAGACTCGATCGAGCACGCGCGCGCGGCCGTGCGCGACGAGGTCGCTCGTGCGGTCGCCCTCGTCGATCGACTCCCGGCGGGCCCCGCGCAGCACGCGTTGGTGCAGCTCGCGCGGTTCCTTTCGGCGCGCTGCGGGGCCGACGGTTGGGCCGGCGATGTGGCCTCGGACGGGGCCTCAGGGAGCCAGGGGGATCCTGCTAGGATCCGCGCTCGGGAAGACTTTCACAAGCGTGCCTGACTACTACTCGTCCTACGGTGTCGTGCTGGCGGTCGTGGCCGCGGGAGCGATCCTCGTCGCGGTGGCGTTCACGGCCGCGAGGCTGATCGCGCCCCACCGTCCGCTTCCCGCCAAGCTCACCACGTACGAATGCGGGATCGACCCCGTCGGTGAGGGCTGGTCGCAGAGCCAGATCCGCTACTACGTCTTCGGGTTCCTCTTCGTGATCTTCGACGTCGAGGCCGTGTTCCTCTTCCCATGGGCGCGCGTCTTCGAGAGCCTCGGCTGGGCCGCGGTGGTTGAGATGGGCATCTTCATCGCGATCCTCGCCACCGGCCTCCTCTACGCCTGGCGGAAGGGGGTTGTGCGGTGGGCCTGATCACCGAGAAGACCCCGCTCCCCAAGATCCAGCCGGTCAAGTTCCTGCTGAATTGGGGCCGCCGGTACTCCCTGTGGGTGATGAACTTCGGACTGGCGTGCTGCGCGATCGAGTTGATCGCCACGTCGACCTCCAAGCACGACTTCATCCGGCTGGGCGTGATCCCGTTCGCGCACGGCCCCCGCCAGGCCGACCTCCTCGTCGTCGCCGGAACGCTCACCGACAAGATGGCCCCCGCGCTCAAGCGGGTCTACGACCAGATCCCGGACCCGAAGTACGTGATCTCGTTCGGCTCCTGCTCGAACTGCGGCGGTCCCTACTGGGATTCCTACTCGGTCACGAAGGGCGTCGACCAGATCGTGC
>CBHFMJ010000188.1:0-5180 GCA_965994715.1 uncultured bacterium
GGTCACGGTGCGCTTCGCCGAGTCGGTCGTGTTCCCGGCGACATCGCGCACGCGGGCGAGCAACTGGTAGACGCCGTCCGCCGGCTGCGAGGCCCAGACGAAGCGGTAATCCGGCCCGGTGGAGCTCGAGCCAACGAGTGTCGAGGGGGTGCAGGAGCTGCCCGGGCAGACGAGATAGCTGAGGGAGGCCACGCCCGAGAGCGCGTCCGTGCCGGAGCCGGTGAGCCCCTGCCCGGTGCGGATCACTGTCGGGAGCGGGTCGAGCGTCGCGCTTCCGGGTGGAGTCTTGTCGATCCGGATCTGGTTGCCGGCCGTGCGGGCGGCCTCGACGTTCCCCACGTTGTCGACGGAGAAGTACCTGATGGTGTAGTCGCCCTCGGCGGCCAGCGTGACCGTCGTCCCCTGCGTGGAGGCGGCTGTGGGCGGGGTGCCGTCAGCTGTGTAATGCGTGCGCTGGGAGCCGGCGCCGGTGCCGTCGCTCGGCGAGAGGACGACGATCTGCGTGGTGTTCTTCCAGCCGGAGCCGATCGCCGCGGTGTTGTCGCTCGTGGTGGGCGCATCTGAGTCCGGGACGACGCTGAAGGCGGTCGCCGAGCTGTTTCCGACGCGGTCGTAGGCGGTGACGAGGTTCGTCTGCCCCGCGTACGCGGCGCCCGTCGTCCAGCTGTACGTCTGGCTGTAGGGAGCGATTCGGTCGTCGAAGAGGCTCGTGGGCGAGAAGCCTCCGCCCAGCCCGGGGAACGCCACCCGGTCAAGACCCGTGCCACCGTCGCTGGCGACGGCGCCGACCGCGAACGTCCCCCCTCCGCCCGCCGGGCGGTAGAAGAAGATCGTGGCGGCGACGTGGCTGTCCGGGCCGGACTCGGTGAGCGAGAGCAGCGGCGGTGCGGGCGCCGTGTTATCCACCTCGAGCCGCACGGAGACGGCACCGTCGTTCGGGCCCTGGGGATCGACGACCACCGTGTGCGTGCCACTCTGGCCGAGCCGGACGTCCATCGTCCCGCCGTCCGGGTTGAAGCCGACCGGGCCGCCCGCGGTGGTGCCGTCCGGCGCGAGGATCGTGAGACGGATGCTGCAGCAGTTGAACGGCCCGGTGACGAGCCTGACGCCGTCGCCCGCGGAGGCCGGGAAGGAGACGCGCCCGTTCTGGCCGGGAACGGTCGTGGTCACCACCACTGCCGGCCCGCCGAGCGTCGCCGTGGCAGTCGCATCCGGCGGGACGTCGTAGAGAACGAGGGTGATGCTGCCCGTCGAGGCTCCGTCCCAGTCCAAGTGAATCGTGTACGTCCCGGTGGCGGGAAGCTCGGTGGCGTCGAGGAACGTGCCTCCCGCGCCGAAGACCGCGGGGGACACCAGGGTGGAGCCGTCGGGCCGGGCGAGCGAGATTCGACCGATGCAGCAGCTTGGCCCAACCTTCAGGCTCACGCGCTGACCGACGATCCCGGCGAACGTCAGCGCCGCGTCCTGACCGGGGACGGACGTCGCGACGTCGACGGCCGGTCCGTCCGGAACGACGGTCGCGGCCACGTCGGCGGGGACGTCGTAGAGGGTCAGCGTCACCGCGCCGGTCGACGAGCCGTCGTAGTCGACGAGGATCGTGAACGTGCCGGTCTCCGGAAGCGTCGTCGCGTCGACGAAGACTCCCGAGGTTCCGAAGGTGGTCGCGGCGACCAGCGACGAGCCGCTCGGCGACGTGACGGACACACGGCCGACGCAGCAGCTCGGGCCCACCTTGAGGCTCACCCGCTGCCCGCCGGTGCCGCTGAAGGTGAGGCGGGCGTCCTGACCGGGGACCGAAGTCGTCACCGTCACCGGCGCCCCGCCTGGGGCAATCGTGTCGACGATGTCGGAGGGGACCTCCTCGAGCGCGAGCGTGAGTCCCCCCGTGTTCCCGCCGGCCGGGTCGACGAGGACTGTGTACGTCCCGGTCACGGTTAGCGTCCTCCCGTCGAGGAAGCCGCCGTTCGTGCCCACGACCGCCGAGGCGAGCGTCGTCCCGTCCGGACGTAGCAGGGAGACGGTCGTCCCGCTCACGATCGACCCGATGGTGACGTCGGTGAGACGCAGCGACACCTCCTGGCCTGCGGTGCCGGCGAAGGCGACGCGCGCGTTCTGTCCCGGCGTCCCGATGGTGACGCGCAGCGCCGAGCCGGCCGTGATCGTGTCGGTCACGTCGGGGGGAACGTCGTAGAGGGAGAGGGTGACGTTCCCGGTCGAGGCGGCGTCCGGGTCAAGGAGGACGGTGTAGGTCCCCGTGCTCGGCAGCGTCACCGGTTCGAGGAACCCGTCGATCGACGCGAACGCCGTCAGCGACGAGAGCGTGGAGCCGTCCGGCCGCAGGATCGACACGCGGGTCGTGCAGCAGCTGCCCGAGATTCTCACCGCGGCCCGCTGCCCGGCGGTGCCCTGAAAGGTCACGCGGGCGTTCTGGCCCGGAACCGTCGTCGTGAATGTCTTCGTGGAGCCGAACGCGATCGTGTCGGCGAGGTCGGCCGGCACGTCGTGGAGCGAGACGGTCGCGCTGCCGGTGGCGGCTCCCTGGTAGTCGACGAGAATCGTGTACGTCCCCGTGAGCGGGAGGTCGACCGCGTCGACGAAGCCACCGAAGCTGCCCACGAGCAGCGGGGCGACGAGAGTCCTCCCGTCTGGACGGACGAGCGACACCTGGGCCAGGCAACAGATCGGGGCGATGCGCACGCTGGCGCGCCCGCCCACCGTGCCGACGAAAGTCAGCCGCGCATTCTGGCCGGGGACGGCGGTCGTCACCGTGGCAGAGGAGCCGAACGCGAGGGGTGCGACGACGTCGGCAGGGACGTCGTAGAGGGTGAGCGTGACGTCGCCGCTTGCGGGTCCCTGGTAGTCGACGAGGATCGTGTACGTCCCGGACTGGGACAGGGTCACCGCGTCGAGAAAGCCGCCGCCGGTCGCGAACGTCGTGGTGGAGACGAGCGTCGTGCCGTTGGGCTTGACGAGGCTCACACGCGCGCCGCAGCAGGCGGGGCCGATGCGGACGCTGACGACCTGTCCCGAGAGGCCCGGGAAGGTGGCCTGGACGTTTTGACCTGGCTCCGCCGTCGTCAGGGTGCGCGGGGTGCCGACGGCGAGTGCCGCGGTCGAGTCCGCCGGCACCGCGTAGAGGGTCACGCGCGCGCTCCCCGTCGCCGCGCCCTGCGGATCGACCACGATCGTGTAGCTGCCGGACTGGGGCAGCACGACGGCGTCAAGGAAGCCGCCGGTCGTGCCGGCGTTCACGGGTCCAGCGAGCACCGTGCCGTTCGGTCGCGCGAGCGAGAGCCGCACGGCGCAACACGAGGAAGTCCCGATCGTGACGTCGTCCACGGCCACGGCGACGCGCAGGCCGGCGGCGCCCGAGAAGGTCAGGGCCGCGTTTTGCCCCGGGACCGTCGTCGTTACGCTGACCGGCGCTCCACCCGCTGCGATGGAGCCGCCTGCGTCCGCGGGGACGTCGTACCGGATCACCGTAGCCGCTCCCGTATCCGCTCCCTGGGGGTCGACGACGACCGTGTAGGTGCCCGTGGAAGGGAGGGTCGTCGCATCGACGAAACCGCCGTTGGTGCCCACGAAGACGGGCGAGACGAGAACCTTTCCGTCGGGGCGCAGGATCGAGACCCTCAGCGAGCAGCAGAGCGAGGACCCGACCGAGACGCCGGTCACCTCGAGGCTCACGCGCTGCCCGGCGCTCCCGGCAAAGGTGACGGCAGCGTTCTGGCCCGGGACCGTGGTGGCGACGGTGGCCGACCCACCGGCCGCGAGCGTGGCCGTCGCATCGGCGGGCACGTCGTGGAGGGTCAGCGACACGCCTCCCGTGGTCGGCCCCTGCGGGTCGACGAGGATCGTGTACGTGCCGGTGGAGGGAAGCGTCGTCGCGTCGAGGAACCCACCGTTGGTGCCCACGAAGACCGGCGAGACGAGCGTCCTGCCGTCCGGGCGCAGGACCGACACCCGGACCGAGCAGCACGTCGAGGTGCCGACGGTCACGTCGGCGATCCAGATGCTCACCCGCCGGCCCGCGGTCCCCGAGAAGGCCACGAGAGCGTTCTGACCAGGCTCGACGGTGGCGACCACGGCCGCCGGCCCGCCGGCCGTGACGGATCCGGTGGCGTCGGGCGGGACGTCGTGGAGCGTCAGAGTGGCGCTGCCGACGTTCGTGCTCTGCGGATCGACCAGAACCGTGTAGGTCCCAGTCGACGGCAGGGCCGTGGCGTCCAGAAAGCCGCCGTTCGTGCCGACCGTCACCGTCGCGAGGCTCCGCCCGTCGGGCCTCAGGATGGACACGCGCGTTGAGCAGCAGGTCGACGTGCCGATCGTGACGTCGGTGACCTCGAGACTGACGCGCTGACCCGCGGCGCCCTCGAAGGAGAGGCTCGCATTCTCTCCCCCGGTCGTCGTGGTGACGGTCGCGGAGGGGCCGCCGGGAACGATCGTCTGGGCGGCCGCCGGCTCGGCCAGCAGGCCCGCGACGAACGCGATCAGGAGGAGGGCAAGCGCTCCGCGTGCCCGGCGCTTCGCCGCTCCGGTCACCGGCCTCGCCCGATCGCGGGCGGACCCAGCCTCCGGGGGCGCGCCGGCCGTGGCAGGATTCGGGGCGTCGCCGCCGCGTAGGCCGCGTACTCGGGGAACTCCGCAACGAGCGCGAGCTCCTCGAGGCGCATCCGGATTGCCTGTGCGCCGACGAAGATCGCGGCCACGCCGAGATTCCAGAGCGAAGGCGCCGCGACGACGAGCCCGGCGCATGCTCCGAACTCGCCCAGGTAGACGGGGTGCCGAACGAAGCGGTACGGACCCCAGGTCACGAGCCCGCGAGCTTCCGGGAGCACGCCGAAGCACCGTCCCAGCGCCAAGACCGCGAGGAGGAGCCAGATGCAGGCGGCGACCGCGATCAGCTCGCCGGAGAGGACGAGGGCCGTCTCGGCGGAAGCCCCGGGCCGGCGGAGGAGAACGACTGCTCCCACGGCGGCCGCACAGGCCGCGAAGGCGACCGGGTCACGCGACGGCGTCCGGGCCGCATCGCGCGTGAAGACGAAGACGCCGAACGCGAGCACGATTGCCAGCTTCAGCGTCGTGTAGAGCGCGACCGCCAAGCCGTGCAGCGACCCGGGCGCGCCGGCCTCTGCCCACGCGTCGACAGCTTCCCTGCCGGTCGCGGCAGCAAGGAGGAC
>CBHFMJ010000189.1:0-5171 GCA_965994715.1 uncultured bacterium
GCCGAGCGACTGCGCGGCCTTCGCGATCGCGTCCGAGAGGAGGTTCCTAAGGCGCTCCTCGATCATCCCCATTCCCCCATCGCCTCGCGGACCACCTGGACGAGCTCGGTGGGGTCGAAGGGTTTGGTCATGATCCGCACGCGGGGTCCCGCGTACGCCTCGAACTCTTCGGCGCCGCGTCCCGTGAGGAAGATCACCGGAAGTTCCGCGAGCGCGGGCACCTCGCGGAGGCGCCGGTACACCTCGTGCCCGTCCATCCCCGGCATCGTCGCGTCGAGGACCAGCGCGTCGGGAGGCGCAGCCACGACCCGCTCCAGCGCGGCGTCGCCTCTGCCCACCGACTCGATCGTGATCCCCACCACCCGGAAGTTGACCTCGAGGAGCCGGTGCAGGATCGGGTCATCGTCTGCGAACAGAACCCGCGGCATGTCCGGATGGTACCGGCGCCCGTGTGCGTGGGTCCGCTCGCGATCGTGGGTCATGCCACCGCCACGTGGGACACACGGGCTCGGGGGGTGACCCTCGGTGGGTACACTTCCCAGCACGAGCCCCCGTAGCTCAGGGGATAGAGCACCGGCCTCCGGAGCCGGGGGCGCAGGTTCGAATCCTGCCGGGGGCGCCGAGAGGGCATCATGATGAGCAAGGTCACGGCCGACATCTCGATGTCGCTGGATGGTTTCGTCACCGAACCCGACCCGGGAGGCGACAACCCTTTGGGCGATGACCCCGGCCGCCTGCACGATTGGATGTTCTCCGCGAAGACCGCCACCGACGCCGAGATCGTCGATGAGATCTACGCGACCACCGGAGCGGTCCTGATCGGCAAGCGGATGTTCGATGTCGGCGTGGAGCCGTGGGGCGATCCTCCGCCCTTCGGGATGGCTGTGTTCGTGGTCACGCACGAGACACGTGACCCTCTGCCGAGACGGGGTGGCACGACGTACCACTTCGTGACCCGCGGACTGGACGCTGCGCTGGCCGTCGCCCGCGCCGCCGCGGACGACAAGGACGTCGGCGTCTGGGGAGGACCGAACATCGTCACGCAGTCCCTCCAGGCAGGGCTCTTGGACGAGCTGCAGCTCCATGTGGTCCCGATCCTGCTGGGGAACGGCGTGCGCCTCTTCCAGGACCTGAACGCCCCGAGGATCGAACTGAGGAAGACGAGGTCGATCGATACCCCGAGGGCGACCCACCTCCGGTTCTCCGTCCTCTCCTGAGCGTCGTTGGTCCGGCGTCACCGCGAGATGCGAACATGTGTTCGTGTCGAGCCAACCGACGATCCTGCACGCGGACGTCGACTCGTTCTACGCGTCGGTCGAGCAGCGAGACGACCCCGGCCTGCGCGGCCGTCCCGTCATCGTCGGGGCCGGCGTGGTGCTGGCGGCCAGCTACGAGGCGAAGGCGTTCGGCATCACCACACCGATGGGCGGAGCCCAGGCGCGAAGGCTCTGCCCGCACGCGATCGTCGTTCCCCCCCGGATGGATGCCTACAGCGAGGCGAGCACGGCCCTGTTCGAGGTGTTCAACGACACGACGCCGTTCGTCGAAGGGCTGTCGATCGACGAGGCGTTCCTCGACGTCGGCGGGTTGCGGCGGATCTCCGGTACGCCGATGGAGATCGCCGTCCGACTGCGGCGAGAGGTCCTCGAGCGGGTCGGCCTGCCCGTCACCGTGGGTGTCGCGAGGACGACGTTCCTCGCCAAGGTGGCCAGCGGTGTCGCGAAGCCCGATGGTCTGTTGCTGGTGCCGACCGACGGCGAGCTGGAGTTCCTGCGCCCGCTCCCGGTCGAGCGGTTGTGGGGCGTCGGACCGGTCACCGCGAGCAAGCTCCGCGGGGAGGCCATCACGACGGTGGAACAGGTTGCGCAGCTCGGTGAGGCGGCGCTGGTCCGGATGCTCGGCCGGGCCGGCGGCCGGCATCTCCACGCCCTCGCCCACAACCGCGATCCGCGGCGGGTCCAGGTCGGCCGCCGTCGCCGCTCGATGGGCACGCAGCGCGCGCTCGGCCGAGGACCACGATCACCCGACTCGCTGGACACGGACCTCGTCGCGCTGGTCGACCGACTCACGCGTAGGCTGCGAGCGGCCCACCGCGTCTGCCGCACGGTCGTCCTTCGGCTACGGTTCGACGACTTCACGCGGGCGACGAGGTCACACACCCTCTGGGAGGCGACCGCGCGCACCCAGACGATCCTCACGGTCGGGAGGGTCCTGCTCGCCGCGGCGATGCCCATGATCCGAGACCGAGGGATCACGCTCATCGGCCTGACCCTCAGCAACCTCGACGACGACTCCGCGATCCAGCTCGCATTGCCGTTCGATCGTTCGCCCACCGCCGGCATCGACACCACGCTCGACGAGGTGCGCGATCGATTCGGATCGTCGTCCATCACCCGCGCGGTGCTCCTCGGCCGTCGCCAGGGGCTGTCGGTGCCGCTGCTCCCGGACTGAGCACGCTGGCCGGAGGCCGGGGTCCGCGAGGAGTCGCGATACGGTGGCGCCGTGGGCAACCCCGACGAGCCGCTCGACCTCGAGAGCCTCCCCTCGGAGCCGGTCGTGCTGTTCCGGCGTTGGTACGAGGAGGCGGAGCGAGCGGGGATCCGCCTCCCCAATGCGATCGCGCTCGCCACGGCGTCGGCCGACGGACGCCCGTCGATCCGCCACGTCCTCCTCCGCGGCCTCGAGGACGACGGCTTCGTCTTCTACACGAATCACGGGAGCCGCAAGGGCGTCGAGCTCTCCGAGAACCCGCGGGCGGCGTTCTCCATCTACTGGCGAGAGCTCGACCGTCAGATCTCCGTGACCGGCGACGTCGCGACCGTCAGCGCCGAGGAGTCCGACGCCTACTTCGCCACACGGCCCCGTGAGGCGCGGATCGGCGCGTGGGCCTCGCGGCAGAGCTCGGAGCTCACCTCCCGCAACGAGCTGATGGAGCGCGTCGCGGCGTTCGACACCCGCTACCCGGGCGACGACGTCCCGCGACCCCCGTTCTGGGGCGGGTACCGGGTCGCGCCGATCACCGTGGAGTTCTGGCAGGGGCGACTGCACCGCCTCCACGATCGCTTCCGGTACGAGCGCAGTGGCGACGGCTGGAAGATCCGGCGACTCGCGCCGTAGCCGATAGGCTCGCACCCCCATGGACGATCGTGCCCTCCGCGAGCGCATCGCCGCCGACATGCCTCGCGCGATCGAGGAGCTCGAGCGCCTGGTGCGGATCCCCTCGATGGGCCACCCCGGCTACGACCCCTCCAACGTGCGCGCCTCCGCCGAGGCGACTCGGGACATCCTGAACGAAGCGGGTGTGACGGATGCCCGCCTCCTCGAGCTCGACGGGGGGCATCCCGCGGTCTTCGGCGAGATCTCCGGAACGGACGGCGCTCCCACCGTCCTGCTCTACGCGCACCACGACGTCCAGCCGGAGGGCCCGCTCGAGGATTGGGACACGCCGCCGTTCGAGCCGGTCGTGAAGGACGGGCGGATGTACGGACGCGGCGCTGCGGATAACAAGAGCGGCATCGTGCTCCACGCGGCGGCGATCCGAGCACTCCTCGCCGATGGTCTGCCGCCCGTCTCGATCAAGGTCGTCGTGGAGGGTGAGGAGGAGTGCTCGACCGAGCACCTGCCCGAGCTCGTGCAGGGCAACGCCGACCTGCTCCGTGCGGACGTGGCGGTGATCGCCGACGGCGGGAACTACCGCACCGGCGTGCCCACGTTGAACTCGTCGATCCGGGGCGTGACCGACATCGTGGTGCAGGTCCGGGTCCTGCCGCGGGCGCAGCACTCCGGCTCCTACGGCGGGCCGATCCCCGACGCGATCACGGCGCTCGCGCGCATCATCGCCTCGCTGCACCAGGACGACGGCAGCGTGGCAATCGAGGGCCTGCAGCGTTTCGGATGGACCGGGATGCAGATCCCCGAGGACGAGTTCCGCGAGGAGTCCGGGGTCCTCGATCAGGTCGAGCTGATCGGGGCCGGCACCCTTTCGGACCGATTGCTGACGGGCCCGGCGGTCGCCGTCCTGGGGTTCGACGCACCCGCGATCGCGGGCTCCTCGAACCAGATCGTGCCGTTCGCGCGCGCCCGGGTGAGCCTGCGGATCGCCCCGGGAGACGATCCGGTCGCGGCCCGACAGGCGTTGGTGGACCACCTCCGCTCGCACGCCCCGTGGGGGGTCGAGGTGACGTTCGAGGGCACGTCCGGCTTCGAAGCCGGCCACGGGCACCTGGTCGACACGACGAGGCCGGCGAGCCGCGCGGCGATGGACGCCCTGGAGCACGCCTACGGGCGAGAGGCGATCGAGATGGGATCCGGTGGCTCGATCCCGCTCGTCCCGATGCTGACCCAGACGTTCCCGGGGATCGAGATCCTGATCTGGGGCGCGATGGACGAGCGCTCCTTCATCCACTCTGTGAACGAGAGCGTCGAGCTCTCGGAGGTCGAGCGCATCACGCTCGCGGAGGCGCTGTTCCTCCGGAACCTCGGCGGGGTGTCCGAGGGAGCGGCTGCTAGGTTGGAGCGGTGAGCGATCCCCAGGCTCCACCCGTGCAGGCGGTCCCGGTTGAGGCGACGCCGGAGCCCACCGGCGACGGGCCGTCGCCCGAGACCATCACGGAGCCGGCCAAGCTCCTCCGGATCGCGTCCATGGTGCGAGAGCTCCTCGAGGAGACCCGTCACGCATCGATGGACGAGGCCGGACGCAAACGACTCGTTGACATCTACCACCGCTCCGTCGAGGAGCTGGGCGGATCCGTCAGCGCCGACCTGAGGGCGGAGCTCGAAGAGCTCCTCCCACCGCTCGGCGACGTCCCGAGCGAGGCCGAGATGCGGGTCGCGCAGGCCCAGCTCGTGGGATGGCTCGAGGGCCTGTTCCACGGGATCCAGGCGGCGATGTTCGCCCAGCAGATGGCCGCCCGGCAGCAGTTCGAGGAGATCCGGCGACGCGGCTTGATGGCGCAGAACCCGCAGCAGCCCGAGCAGCCCGAGCAGAGCGGGCCTTCGCGGGGTCAGTACCTTTAGGCGCCCGACTGACGTTCCTCCCGCGTCAGGAGCTGGGCGATCATGACGGGCACGAACGTCATCACGATGACGAGGATCGCTGCCACGTTCGTGACCGGCCGCTGCCGCGGCCGGAACAGGCGCTCGAAGATCCAGATCGGAAGCGTCTGCTGGTT
>CBHFMJ010000190.1:0-5140 GCA_965994715.1 uncultured bacterium
AGTAGAGGATGCGCTCGGTCGTCGTGGTCTTGCCCGCGTCGATGTGGGCCATGATGCCGATGTTGCGCGTGCGAGCGAGGGGGTACTCCCGGATCGAGAGCCCCTTGCCGTCCTTCACCTTCTGTTCGGTCTGCGACACCTGCATCCTCTCTGCGGGGACCGCCATCAGGGGGTCCCTTCCACACGGGAAACCGGCCCCTCGGGGCCGGTCTGGTGGTGCTCGTCGATCACCATCGGTAATGCGCGAACGCTCGGTTGGCCTCGGCCATCTTGTGCATGTCCTCGCGCCGCTTGACGGAGGCTCCCTGCCCGTTGGAGGCATCCATGATCTCCGCCACGAGGCGTTCGGCCATCGAGTTCTCGCGCCGCGCGCGGGAGAAGTTCACGAGCCACCGCAGCGCGAGCGTCGTGCCGCGGGTGGGCTTCACCTCCACGGGGACCTGATACGAGGCGCCGCCGACCCGTCGCGACTTGACCTCCAGCATCGGGCGAACGTTGTCCACCGCACGCTTCAGGGTGATCACGGGGTCGTTCGCGGTCTTCTGACTGATCTGCTCGAGCGCCTCGTAGACGATGTGCTCGGCGACGGTCTTCTTGCCGTGCAACAGCACCTTGTTGACCAGCTGGGTCACGAGGGGGTTCTGGTACACGGGATCGGGCGTGATGCCCCGGTGTACGGCAGGTCCCTTGCGCGGCACGTTACTCGCCGACCTTCTTGGCGCCGTAGCGCGAACGGGCCTTGCGTCGGTCGCGGACCCCTGCGGTGTCGAGGGTGCCGCGGATGATCTTGTAGCGCACGCCGGGTAGATCGCGGACGCGACCGCCGCGGACGAGCACGATCGAGTGCTCCTGGAGGTTGTGTCCCACGCCGGGGATGTAGACAGTGACCTCGATCCCGGAGGTGAGCCGGACCCGCGCGACCTTCCGCAGGGCGGAGTTCGGCTTCTTGGGAGTCATCGTGTACACACGCGTGCAGACGCCTCGCCGCTGGGACGAGCCCTTCAGCGCAGGGCTCTTCGTCCGCTTCTTCGGGCGGGATCGGCCCTTCCGTACGAGTTGTTGGATGGTAGGCATGGCTCTCTCGTCTGCACTCTTCCTTTTTCATCCACCGGGGCTTGGAAGCCTCGGGCCGAACCCTTGGGGCGCAGCGCGAACGCCACCACCCGCGGGGTTGTCGCTCCGACCGGAGCCGGACGCCCGACCTGCTCGCCGACCCGGGCGCGACCGCCAAAGCTACTGGTCGTGAGCACGACGTGTCAACCGCACCGGATGCCACCCGGCGTGAGGGCCGGCCAGAGCGGTTTGCAGCCGTCATCGTACCTGCCGAGCTCACGCGCCGACACGGCCGACCGGGCTCCCGGGATATTCGGGGACCCCGTTCCCCGACCTACTCCTCGTCGGATCGAGCGACCCCGCCCAGCATGCTCTCGGCCTGCTGGCGGGTGAGCCCCACCAGAGCCGGTTCTCCCCCTTCGGCCAGCTCGGCCAGCTCCGCCAGCTCCCGCTGACGCGTGAGCCAGTACTCGGGGATCGCATCGGGCTTGATCTTCACGGCCACGTTGCGGTAGCGGCTCATCCCCGTGCCCGCCGGGATCAACTTCCCGATGATCACGTTCTCCTTGAGGCCCAGCAACGGATCCGCCTTGCTCTGGATCGCCGCATCCGTGAGCACCCGGGTCGTCTCCTGGAACGAGGCGGCCGAGAGCCACGAATCCGTCGCGAGCGAGGCTTTCGTGATGCCGAGCAGGACGGGCCGGGCCGATGCAGGGACCCCGCCGGCCTCGACCACTTCCTGGTTGGTCTCCTCGAACACGCGCCGGTTCACGAGATCGCCCGGCAGGAGATCGGAGTCCCCGGGCTCGATGATGTGCACCTTCCGGAGCATCTGCCGCGCGATCAGCTCGATGTGCTTGTCGTGGATCGTCACGCCCTGAGAGCGGTAGACCTGCTGCACCTCGTCCACGAGGTGCATCTGCAGGGCCAGCACGCCTTCCACGCGGAGCTTCTCGTGCGGGTTCACCGAACCCTCAGTGAGCTGCTGACCCACCTCCACCATGTCGCCGTTCGACACCGTGAGCCGAGCGCGGAACGAGACCTGGTACTCGACCATGTCGCCGGTCTCGTCCGTGACCCGGATGCGCCGGACGTGCTTCTCGTCGTCGTCCTCGATCGCCACCTCGCCCGAGAGCTCGGTGATCTGCGCCATCCCCTTGGGGTTGCGCGCCTCGAACAGCTCGACCACGCGGGGCAGGCCGTGCGTGATGTCCTCGCCGGCGATCCCGCCGGTGTGGAAGGTTCGCATCGTGAGCTGGGTGCCGGGCTCGCCGATCGACTGGGCGGCGATGATGCCGACCGCCTCGCCGATGTCGACGAGGCGCCCGCTCGCGAGCGAGCGGCCGTAGCACGCCTGACACACGCCGATCTCCGCCTCACAGGTGGTGACCGAGCGGACCTGGACAGTCTCCACGCCGGAGTCGATGACCGCTTGGGCGAGCTCGTCGGAGAGCTCGGCTCCACGGGCGGCGATCTTCTTGCCGCCGACCTTCACGTCCTCCGCGAGGACGCGCCCGAACAACGCGGTGTCGGTGTGGGCGCCCTTCACGAAGGTCCCGTCGGGACGCGTGACGTTCACCACCGCACCGATCGATCGATCGGTGCCGCAGTCCTCCTCGCGGACGATGACCTCCTGGGCGACGTCGACGAGTCGCCGTGTGAGGTAGCCCGAGTCAGCGGTCCGCAGGGCAGTGTCAGCGAGACCCTTCCGGGCGCCGTGGGTGGAGATGAAGTATTCGAGGACCGACAGACCCTCGCGGAAGTTGGACTTGATCGGGCGCGGGATGATCTCGCCCTTCGGGTTCGCGACGAGACCGCGCATCCCGGCCAGCTGCCGGATCTGCATGATGTTCCCGCGCGCGCCCGAGTTGGCCATCATGAAGATCGGGTTCGTCTTCGTGAACTGCGCCTCCATCGCGTCCTTGACCTCGTCGGTGGCCTGCGTCCAGATCTCGATGAGCTCCTGGCGACGCTCGTCGTCCGTGATGATGCCCTTCCGGTACTGCTGCTCGACCTTCTGGGCACGCTTCTCGTGCTCGTCGAGGATCCTCTGCTTCTCCGGCGGCGTCGTGACGTCTTCGACGCCGATCGTGACGCCCGCCTTCGTGGCGTAGTCGAACCCGAGGTTCTTCAGGTTGTCGAGGACGATCTCGACCTGCGCCCGGTCGTAGCGGTGGACCACCTCGTCGACGATCCGCGCCACATCCGGCTTCAAGACCGGCTCGTTGCGGAACTCGAAGTCGTCCGGGAACGCCGTGTTGAAGACGATCCGGCCGATGGTCGTCCGGATGACCGGCGTGCGGCCCTTCCATCCGTCGGCCTTGGCGTCGTAGCCCTCCGGGAGGAGCTCCTCGGGGAGCGCCTGGCCCGTCAAGCGCACGCGCACCGGATCGTGCAGCGGGTGACCGCGGTCGAGGGCCAGCAACGCCTCGGCGGTCGAGCCGAACGTCGGGATCTCCTCGTCCTTCAGGTCCTCGTTCTGCGTGAGGGTCAGGTAGTAGAGCCCGAGCACCATGTCCTGCGACGGAGTGGCGATCGGGCGGCCGTGCGCCGGCGACAGGATGTTGTTCGTCGAGAGCATCAGGATCCGGGCTTCGGCCTGCGCCTCGGCGGACAGCGGGACGTGCACGGCCATCTGGTCTCCGTCGAAGTCGGCGTTGAACGCCGCGCAGACGAGGGGATGGATCTTGATCGCCTTGCCCTCGACCAGCACGGGCTCGAACGCCTGGATCCCCAGACGGTGCAGCGTGGGCGCCCGGTTCAGCATCACGGGGTGCTCCCGGATGACCTCCTCGAGCACGTCCCACACCTGCGGGCGGGCACGCTCCACCATCCGCTTGGCGCTCTTGATGTTCTGGGCGAGGTTCTGGTCGACGAGCCGCTTCATCACGAACGGCTTGAAGAGCTCGAGCGCCATCTGCTTCGGCAGCCCGCACTGGTGCAGGCGGAGCTCCGGCCCGACCACGATGACCGAGCGGCCCGAGTAGTCGACGCGCTTGCCCAGCAGGTTCTGGCGGAAGCGGCCCTGCTTGCCCTTCAGCATGTCCGACAGCGACTTCAGGGCACGGTTGCCGGGACCGGTGACTGGGCGCCCGCGGCGGCCGTTGTCGAACAGGGCGTCGACGGCCTCCTGGAGCATCCGCTTCTCGTTGTTCACGATGATCTCCGGTGCCTGCAGGTCGAGCAGCCGCTTCAGCCGGTTGTTCCGGTTGATGACGCGCCGGTACAGGTCGTTGAGATCCGAGGTCGCGAACCGACCGCCGTCCAGTTGCACCATCGGACGGAGGTCCGGCGGGATCACCGGGATCGCATCGAGCACCATGCCCATCGGGCTCGAGCGCCCCTCGACGAAGTTGGACGCGACCTTCAGGCGCTTGATCGCCTTGAGGCGCTTCGTGCCCTTGCCGTTCTCGATCGTCTCGCGAAGGGCCTCGCCCTCGGTGACGACGTCGTAGTCCTGGAGCAGCCGCTTGATCGCCTCGGCGCCCATGCCACCGTCGAAGTAGTCCGCGAAGCGCTCGCGGAGCGAGCGGTAGACGGCGTCGTCGGCGACGAGCTGCTTGACCTTGAGGCTCTTGAACGCGGACACCACGTCGTCGAGGTGCTGGGTGTCGCGGCCGGCGGCCTCGTGGATACGCTCGACGTCTCGCTGCGCCTCCCGCTTGGCGGCGGAGAGCTGTGCGCCCTTGGCGCCCTCGGCCTCGAGCTCCTTCAGACGGTCCTCGAGCTCCGAGAGCCGGCGCTTGACCTGGTCGTCCCGCTCGGCTTCGATCTCCCGCTTCTCGCCCTCGATCTCCTCTTCGATCTCGGGGAGGTCCTTGTGGCGCCGCTCGTCGTCGATCCGGGTCACCACGTAGGCGGCGAAGTAGATGATCCGCTCGAGGTCCTTGGGGGCGATGTCGAGCAGGTAGCCCAGACGCGAGGGGACGCCCTTGAAGTACCAGATGTGCGTGACGGGAGCCGCGAGCTCGATGTGTCCCATGCGGTCGCGGCGGACCTTGGACCGGGTGATCTCGACGCCGCAGCGCTCGCAGATGATGCCCTTGAAGCGCACGCGCTTGTACTTGCCGCAGTGGCACTCCCAGTC
>CBHFMJ010000191.1:0-5110 GCA_965994715.1 uncultured bacterium
CCGCGGACTTCACGGGAGCCGCTCCTGACGAGATCGTCTTCGGTCCGAACGCGACGAGCCTGCTGCTCCACGTGTCCCGATCGTTCGCGAAGACGCTGGAGCCGGGCGACGAGGTGGTGGTCACCCGGTTGGACCACGATGCGAACGTCCGACCGTGGGTACTCGCCGCTGCGGACGCCGGCGCCACCGTGCGCTGGGTGGACGTCCACGAGGACGACGTCACGATCGACGTCGCGTCCTTCGACGCCGCTCTGTCGCCGCGGACGAAGCTCGTCGCGTTCACGCTCGCGTCCAACGCGGTCGGCACGATCCCTGCCGCGGCCGATCTGGTGGCGCGCGCGAAAGCGGTGGGCGCCGTCGTCGCGCTCGACGGGGTCCACCTGGCGCAGCACCGTCTCCCCGACCTCCACGGGCTCGGCGCCGACCTGCTCGTCTGCTCCCCGTACAAGTTCTTCGGGCCGCACCTCGGTGTCCTCGCGGCGCGGCGGAGCATCCTCGGGTCCTGGTCGCCCTACAAGCTGATCCCGTCCCCGGACGACGTTCCCGAGCGATGGGAGACCGGGACGCAGAACCACGAAGGGCTCGCCGGTCTCACCGCGGCCGTGGAGTACCTCGCCGGGCTCGCCGCCGTCTCCGGCGCCCGGCGGCGGGATCGACTCGCTGCCGCCTACGAGGCGATCACCGCACACGAGCGGATGCTGGCGGATCGGTTCCTCGTCGGTCTCGCGAGCCTCCCCTCGGTTCGCCTGTGGGGCATCGCCGACCGCGATCGCATCGCTGAGCGGACCCCCACGTTCGCGATCCGGGTGGGCGACGAGCATCCGGCCGAGACGGCGAAGGCGCTCGGAGCGCGCGGCATCTTCGTCTGGGACGGCGACTACTACGCCCGCGAGATCATGGTCCGCCTCGGACTGTTCGACACGGGGGGCGCCGTCCGCATCGGCTTCTGTCACTACCACTCGCCTCACGAGGTGGATCGGGTGCTGGACGCGCTGCGCGAGCTCGGCTAGCGACGTCGGGTGCGATCGCCGGAGGCCGATGCACCGAGGGATCGGAGTCCGGTCGTCGCGCTGCTGCTCGCCGCGCTCGCGATCGCGTTCGTGGCCATCCTGCTCCTGCTCCCCTACGCGGGACGGGAGGAGCCCGGGCAGTCGTACGACACCCCGTACTACGTGTGGCGGACGAGGGCGGTCGCCTCGGACGGGCTGGGTGTCCTGACGACGATCCCCACGGGGGCTGTCCCGGAGCGGCCGGGCGTGCCGGTGCTCGGAGCGACGCTCGGCGACGTGATCGGCTCGGACGCCCTCACGTACACCGTGATCCTGCGCGCGGTCGCTGCGGTCGCGATCGGCCTCGCCGCAGGTGCGATGGCCCTCGAGGCTCTCGGGGAGGCTCGATGGGCGTTCGCGGCGTTCGTGGCCGGCCTCGGGGCGTCCGCCGCGGTCGTGGGCACGGCGGTCGGGAGTCTCGACCAATTGTTGGTGGAGGTCCTCCTCGTCGCCGCTGCGGCGGTCGTCCCGCTGGTGGTCGCGGGGCGTCGCGGCCTGCTCGGCGTGGGCGTCCTCTCCGCGGCCGCGGCGGCGACCCACTGGGTGTTCGCGGCCCTCTTCCTCCTCCTCTTGGCGGCGGTCGCGCTCGCGCGCGTGCCCGGATCCGTGGCCGCCCGCCGGTCGGGGGCGGGATGGGCGACGACGCCGTCGGTCCGTCTCCTCCGTATCGTGCTCGTGGCCTCGGCCGCAGCGGTCGCCACCCTCGCCCTCCTACCGACGCTCCCCGACCACCTGCCCCCGGCGATCGGCGATCGAGGAAACCAGCTCCGCCTGGCGGCGTACGAGCTCTCCCTCGTCCTCCCGCTCGCGGCGCTCGGCTTCGTCCTGACGTTCCCGCGATCCGAGGGTTCGCGCAGGACGACCCTCGTCCTCCTCGGCCTGTGGGCGGCGACCGTGCCGGTCGCGATCGCCGTCTCGGCGCTTCTGCCCACCCCGATCAAGCTCTTCCGCGTGGCTCCGTTCGCGCTCGGAGTGCCCGCGCTGGTCACCCTCGGCCTGGTGACGGTCGCGGACCGCGCTGGCTCTCGCTTCGGCCGGGTGGGGACGGTCGTCGGCGCCCTGGTGCTCGCCGGAGGACTCGTCTGGGCGAGCGGGGCTCCGGTGTCCTCGTTCGCGGGATCGGGGGCGGCGTCGATCGCGGAGCGGATGGCGCAAGCGCGGACCGCGGGCCAGTACCTCGACGGGATCCCTCGGTCGGACAGACCCGTGATCTTCCTGACGCAGGGCAACCCACGACTCCTCGACCGTGCGGTGCGATCGGCCGTTCCACCCGACCTGATCCCCGACACGTGGGTCTTCGTCGGGCGACCCGACGACCTCGCCGCGCGTGGACCCGTGGACGATCCGGACCGCCCATGGCTCTCCGCCTTGGCGCAGAAGTGGTGGGCCGCCGCGTGGCCGAACCCCTCGCAGGTGTTCGGTCGCGAGCCGATCGTGATCAGGATCGGCGCGGCCGGAGGAACGGCGGCAGGTGGGGTCGAGCTCGCGCCGGGGGTCGAGGTGCTCGCCGGTCCCCCTCGGCCTCCATCGTTCGCGCCGCCCGCGCCGTTCCGCGTCGGATGGACGGAGCTGCTGCTCGAGAGCGCGCTCGCGCTCGCCGTGTTGGCGGCGGTGGGAGGGGGATGGGTCCGCTCCGTCCTCGACGTGTCCGGGATGGCAGCGTTCGGTCTCGCGCCCGCCTTCGGCGTCGCGGCGATCGTGCTCGTGGGCACCGCCGCGAGCCGTCTCGGGCTCCCCCTCGGCAGCGGCGGCGGATTGCTGATCGTGTTGGCGGCCGCGGCGAGTGGATGGGTCGTCTTCGCGCTCGGTGGCACCGTATCTCGCCGTCGAAGCGCCACGAGGGCACAGGGGTCGCCTGTAGGATGAACCGATCCCACTCCTCCGAAAGGATCTTCCCGACATGCGGATCTTGATCTTGGGCGGCGACGGGTACCTCGGGTGGCCGACCGCGATGCGATTCTCCGACGGCGGGCACCAGGTGCACGTCGTCGACAATTACCTCCGGCGCCGCGCGCACGAGGAGGTCGGCACCGACACCCTCGTCCCGATCCTCGGCTCGCTCCCCGAACGAGCCGCCGCCTGGAAGGAGGTCTCCGGCGGAGAGATCGGAGTCACCGAGGGCGACCTCGTCGACTGGGACCTGACCGCCGACCTCTTCCGCTCCTTCCGTCCCGAGGCGGTCGTCCACTACGGCGAGCAGCCGTCCGCCCCCTACTCGATGCGCGATCGCGACCACGCCGTCTTCACGCAGCAGAACAACGTCGTGAACACCCTCAACGTCCTGTGGGCGATGCGTGAGTTCGCTCCCGATTCCCATCTGGTGAAGCTGGGCACGATGGGCGAGTACGGCACGCCGAACATCGATATCGAGGAGGGCTATCTCGACATCGAGCACAACGGGCGGAAGGAAACGATCCTCTACCCGAAGCTGCCGGGCAGCCTGTATCACCTCTCGAAGGTGCACGACTCGAACAACATCCACTTCGCCTGCCGGATGTGGGGGATCCGAGCGACGGACCTCAACCAGGGCGTCGTGTACGGGATCGAGACGGAGCAGACGAAGCTCGACGATCGCCTCGCCACACGCTTCGACTACGACGATGTCTTCGGCACGGCGCTGAACCGCTTCTGCGTGCAGGCGATGATCGGTCACCCGCTCACCGTCTACGGCAAGGGAGGACAGACGCGCGGGTACCTCAACATCCTCGACACCTTGCAGTGCGTCGAGCTGGCGGTACTGCACCCCGCCGAACGCGGCGAGTTCCGCGTGTTCAACCAGTTCACCGAGCAGTTCTCGGTGATGGAGCTGGCCGAGATCGTCCAGCGCGCTGGCAAGGAGCACGGCCTCGACGTGCGGATCGAGCCGATCGAGAACCCGCGCATCGAGCTCGAGGAGCACTACTACAACGCGAAGCACACCAAGCTGCTCGATCTCGGCCTGCAGCCGCACTTCCTGTCCGAGACCCTCGTGGAGTCGATGTTCGGCGTGATCGAGCGGCACAAGGGTCGCGTGCGCACGGACGCGATCCTCCCCCGGGACCGGTGGGGTGCGGGCGCCGAGGCGCCCTCGAGCTGATCGATGTCCGCGATCCGCATCTTGGCCGGTCTGGGCGCGGCGGGGTTGTTCGTCCTCGCCGTGCGCGGCTACGAACGCAGGAACATCAGCCGCCTCAACCTGATCATCCTGATCGGCCTGTGTGCCTCGGTCGTCGCGCTGGCGATCTATCCGCCGCTGTTCGACCCGATCCTCCGCACGTTCGACTTCGAGCGTGGCACCGACGGCGTGATCTTCGCCCTCCTCGTCGCCGTCTTCGTGCTGTTCTTCCTGTACCTCCGCGCCCAGACCACGGCCGACACCAACGAGCGGAGCATCCGCCTGCTCGTCGAGGCGCTCGGTCAGGAGCGGTTCGATTGGGATCGGGCGCAGAGCCTGCCGGATGGTCAGCGGCTCGTCACGATCTGCCCGGCCTTCAACGAGGCCGAGAACGTGGCGGCCGTGATCAAGCAGATCCCGGCGATGATCGAGGGTCATCACGTGGTTCCCGTCGTGGTGAGCGACGGCTCGACCGACGGGACTGCCGCCGTGGCGCGCGAGGCTGGCGCCTACGTCGCCGAGCTCCCGATCCGGCGGGGAGGAGGGCTGGCGCTCCGCGTGGGCTACGAGATCGCGCTGCAGCTCGGCGCCCAGATCGTGGTGACGCTGGATTCCGACGGACAGCATCTGCCCGAGGAGATCCCGATCGTGATCGCGCCGATCCTCGCCGGGGAGGCCGACTACGTGAACGGCTCGCGGCTGCTCGGCTCGTTCGAGCGGGAGAGCCTCGTCCGGCACCTCGGCGTGCACGTGTTCTCCCGCATCATCACGCTCCTCACCGGCCGCCGGATCACCGACCCCTCCTCGGGCTATCGGGCGGCCCGCGCCGACCTGCTCGAGCGCGTCGTGCTGAAGCAGGATCAGTTCTGGTCGACGGAGATCCTGATCGAGGCGCTGCGCCACCGGGCTCGCGTCGTGGAGGTGCCCGTCACGTTCCTGGCTCGCGCCGGCGGTGAATCCAAGAAGC
>CBHFMJ010000192.1:0-5079 GCA_965994715.1 uncultured bacterium
GACGCGGCGCCCGTGAGTACGCTGCCACGCGTGGCCGACCGCGTGGACGCATCGTTCCTCCGGCGTCTGAACCGTCCGTGGGTCGCGATCCTCGCCGTCACGGCCATCGCCGCCGTGGTCCGGATGTGGGGACTGTCGAGCCCTCCGTCGTTGGTCTTCGACGAGAACTACTACGCGAAGGCGGCGTGCATCTTCGTCGGCGGCTCCGACGAGGTCTGCAGGATCGAATCGGACAACGAGCGCGCGTTCCGCGACCAGGAATGGGACGTCGGCTCGTTCGTCCATCCGCCGCTCGGGAAGTGGACGATCGCGCTCGGGATCAAGGCCTTCGGGATGGATCCCTTCGGGTGGCGGATCGGCTCGGCCGTGGCAGGCACGCTGGCGGTGACCGGCCTCGCCCTGATCGCGCAGCTCCTGTTCGGACGGCCGCTGTGGACGTTCCTCGCGGGTCTGCTCCTCGCCCTCGAGCACCTGAGCGTCGTGCTGTCGCGGCTGGCGCTCTTGGACGTTCACGTGCAGCTCTGGACCGTCGCGGGATTCCTCTGCCTGGTCCTGGACCGGCGGTGGATCGACGTGCGGACCCCCAGGGCGCCTCCGGAGGGCGAGGCTCCCGTCCCCTCGCCCCTGTGGAGGCCGTGGCGCTACGCCGCCGGGATCGCATTCGGCGCAGCCGTCGCGGTGAAGTGGTCCGGCGGACTCGGGATCATCGCGGCGATCGTGATCTCACTGGTCTGGGAGACGTCGAGGCGTCACCGGAGCGGCACGACCCACGGCGCAGCCTTCGCGCGGGCGCTGTTCCGGGAGAGCTTCACCCTGCTCATCGCCTTCGTGATCCTCCCGTTCCTCATCTACGTGGCGATCTACCTCCCGTGGCTGCATCACTTCGACTGGAAGGTCGGCGAGCTGGTCGAACAGCAGAGGCGGGTGGCGACGTATCACCTGTCCGGCCTGAAGGAGACGGCGCTCGATCCGGACACGGGCGCGATGACACCGACGCACTACGGCTACTCGCGGCCGTGGACGTGGCTGATCATGAAGCGGCCGCTCTCGATCACCTGGGAGGACCTCGGACCGTCGATCCGCCAACTCACGGCGATCGGCAATCCGGTCATCTTCTGGGGGAGCATCTGGGCGCTGCCGTACCTCGCGTGGGCCTGGTGGCGCAAGCGCGATTGGGTCCCGGGGTTCCTCCTGATGGCGGTCCTGTTCCAGTACCTCCCGTGGTTCCTGGCATCGCGCCCGCAGTTCTTCTTCTACGTCGCCCCGTTCACGCCGTTCCTCGTCCTGGGGCTGCTGTACATGGTGCGCGACGTCTCTGACGCGAGGCTCGTCGTCCGGGAGCCCGATGGCGCGGTCGCGACCGATCCGGCCACGGGCCGACCCGCGGTCTCCGTCTGGCACCCGTACCGACCGATCGCGTGGACCGTGGTCCTGGCCGCGGTGGGCCTCTTCGCCTGGTTCTGGCCGGTGCTGAGCTGGGGCGTGATCTCGGACACGCGCTACGAGCTGATCCTGTGGTTCCCGGGCTGGAGGTAGGAGGACCCCAGACACACGAAACCCCGGCGCGCTGGCCGGGGGATCGGTCTTGATTCGGATATCCGAGAACTCATGATACCACGCTCCCGTCCCGATCTGCCAGGGTCGGCTGGCTCAGAACCCCGGCAGCCGATCACGGAACAGGATGAATCCAACACCGGCGCCGACGTCGAGGAGCACGTGGGCGACCACGAACGGCCAGGTGCGCCTCCCCCATCGCAGGAACAGGTACCCGAACAGCGCCCCCATCGCGACGTTGCCGAGGAACCCGCCCCAGCCCTGGTACAGGTGGTACGAGCCCCGGAGCAGCGCGCTCGCGCCCACGGCGAGCACCGCCGGCCACGACAGCTGCTGCAACCGCGTGATGAGGTACCCGAGGACGATCACCTCCTCGACCACGCCGGCTTCCACCGCGTTCATGACGAGCGCCGGGATCGTCCACCAATGACCGAGTGGCGGGACCGGCACGACGAACCGGTTCACCCCGAGCTCCACGGCGAGCAGGTACACACCGATCCCGGCGATCCCGACCACCACGAAGACGAGGATGCCGCGGATCAGATCCCGCTTCGGCTGATCCGCCTCGATCCCGATCGCCGGAAGACCCTCGCCGCTGCGGCGAACGAGATGGAACACGAGGAGAGCCGGCGCGAGGCCGAAGACGAAGCCGAGGATCTGGCGGGTGAACGCGCTGGACTGGTCGGCTGCCGCGACGATGACGCCGGCGATCGGCGCTTCGAGGAGAGAGAGGATCGCGTAGGCCGCACGTGCCAACACCGAGAGTGACAGGACGACGAGGACCTCCTCGACGAGCGTCCTGCGATCGGCGGGCGCCGGAGGGACCGGCGTATCGGAGGGACTCGCATCCGTGTCGGGCTGCATCGGCGTCACTGTACGCATCGCTAGACTTCGGCCTCTTCGAACGGAAGGACCCGATGGCGAACCGAGACAGCGCCGACCTCGTCGTCGTGGGGGCGGGCACGATCGGCGGATGGGCGTCGGTCTTCGCGACAGAGCACGGCGCGGAACGTGTCGTCGTTCTGGAGAAAAGGGAGGCCGGGCAGGGGGCGTCCTCGCGCTCGGCGGGAATCGTGCGGGCGCAAGGAGGCACGCCCGAAACGGTGGCCCTCGGGATGTGGTCGATCGACTTCTACCGAACGCAACGAGACCGGTACGAAACCGACAGCGGCTTCCGTGAGCTCGGCTACCTGATCCTCGCGACGGACGAGACGCAGGAGCGCGAGGCGAGGGCCCGCGTGGAGATGCAGCGGGCGGCCGGTCTCGGGGACGTCCGGTACGTCGACGCCGCCGAGGCCGCGCGGCTGAACCCCACGCTCGACCCGGCCACGTTCCGCGGCGGGACGTACGCGCCGGGGGACGGATGCGTGGACCCGCCGAGGAACGTGCGCGCGTACTCGATCGCGATGCAGCGAGCCGGCGTGGAGCTCCGGGAACGGACGTCGTTCCTCGGGATCCGCACGGGCTCGGACGGGGCGGTGACGGGAGTCGAGACGCCCGAGGGCACGATCGCGACGGAGCGGGTCCTCCTCACCGGAGGTCCCAAGCTCCGCGAGGTCGGCGCGCTCGTGAACGCCCGCTTCTTCGTCGGCGCGGTCCGGCACCAGGTGGCCGTGACGGAGCCCCACGCAGCCTTCGACGTGGAGCGGCAGCCGATGGTGTTCGAGAACGCGATCGGCCTGTACTGGCGACTCGAGGAGAGCGGTCTCCTGTTCGGGATGTCCAACCCGGACGAGGCACCCGGCAAGGCGCGTGAGGTCGACTGGCCGTACCTGCACGCGATGGAAGAGCGGATGCACCGATACGTCCCGATCGCCGAAGGTCTCGGGATCCGCAAGGCGTGGGCGGCGACGATCGAGTACTGCCCGGACCACCTCCCGATCGTGGGGCCGGTTTCCACGCGAGCCGGCGACGAGATCCCCGGCGCCACGGTCGCCACCGCCGTCGGGCACGGGATGATGTGGGGACCGGGTGTGGCCAGGATCGGGGCCGACCTCGCACTCGCGGGCTCGACGGACGTCACCGACGTCTCCGGCTGGGGCATGGATCGCTTCGACGAGGAGGGCCGTTCGCCCTCCTACGATCCGATCGCCCTCCCCTTCCCGGTGACGGCGACCGAGGAGTGACGCGTCAGACGACCTCGGCCCGGAACGAGTAGGTCCGGTCCTGGTCGAGCGGGACACCGCCGAAGCACGCGAACGGGGTGAGGTCCTGGTAGCAGTGTCGGTAGCGGGTGCTCGCGTTCGTCGTGATGACGACGACCCTCGACACGGTGGTGCCGAAGGCGACCGTGACCGTCCCGTTCCCGGCAGCGTTCAACGCGACGACCTTGGAGCGGGCAGTGCCGGACTTCCGGATCACGACGGCAGTCGCCTCGGGCCCGGTCCTGGACGGGGGACCGTTCACGGTGATGTGGAGCCTGGCATCGGCCCTCAGGCCTGACCCCCGACGCGCCACCACGGAGCGGTTCGTCAGGTGGTCGAGCTTCGCCGTCGAGCTCATCGACGGTGCGGCCCCCGTGAGGGTCACGGATCTGGATACAGGCGCCGAAGGGTACGCATCCCCTTCGTCGTAGAACCTCGCCGGGCGGTCGTTCCAGACCGCGAAGTCCGCGAAGGCCCATCGGAATCGCCAGCGCGTCCCGTCGATCGTCCGGGCTCCGACGGCGGCGGCCAGCGCCTTCGTCGAATACATGTCCGGGCCGACTTGGCTGCCGTCCGCCCTCCTCCATACGGCGCGCACGATGCTCGCATCGGGCACCGAGCCTCCGAAGTACTCGGTGAGGAACTGCCAGAAGATCCAGGTGCCGTACACGCGGAAGCCGGATGTCCGATCGAGCGGGATCGACGGCTGCGCCAGCGGGCTGGTGGCGAGGTACTGCCGGTTGTCGTCGATCGCGTCGTAGACGTGCTCCTCCATCCAGGTCGCCGTGCTCTCCATCAGCCATCCGTCCTCGCCGATGTCGTAGGCGAACTGGACGGCGTGGAAGAACTCGTGGGCGGCCGTCACTTTGAGCGGCCGCATCGGGTTCGCGTAGCCGAACTGTGAGATGTCGTAGTCGTCGTCGAGCACGCAATACGCCGACATGTCCCAGTAGTCGTAGGGAGGGGGATCGAGGTGCGGGTCGTCGCTGGCGCAGTAGCCGTAGAGCCCACCGCCACCGATGTCAGCGAGATAGACGTCGAGGAGCGCGCTTCCTCCGTCGTTGTCGGAGGTGGCATCCGACTTGGGCGCGCGATAGCCCAGACCGTCGACCTCTTCGGCCCAGACGTGATCGAGCACGCTCGCCACCGTCTCGACGTAGTCGGGCACACCGCTGATGTCGAGGTCGTCCGGGTCCGGCGCGTCGGCCGTGGTGGCCACGTAGTGGACACAGACATCCGCGGAACACTCCGGGGTCTCCTCCGACACCGTGTACCCGTCGTCGAACGGATCGCCCGCGCCGTCGGTCGGACGGGCGAGGATGCGGTCGGCGGTCACTCGCGGCCGCCCGGAGAGCTGCCCGACGCGGAGGGCGAGATCTCG
>CBHFMJ010000193.1:0-5050 GCA_965994715.1 uncultured bacterium
GAGCTCGCGCCGGTGCGCACGCTCGCCCACGCGCCGCTCTTCCAGGTCATGCTCATCCTCCAGAACCTGCCGCGGCGGGAGCTGCGCATCGGCGACCTGGTGCTGACGCGTCTCGGGGTCGAGGAGGAGTGCCCCGTTCTCGGCAACGACCCGGTCGAACACGTCGAGACGATCGAAGGCTCCGCGCAGGTCCTCCAGCTCCCGACCAGTGACGAGGAGAGCGTGACGTCCGCTCTCCCGGACGCGCTGGATCGCTTCGACGACCCGATCGGGGACCTTCCCGTCCTCCGCGATCGTCCCGTCGTAGTCACAGGCGAGGGCCACGTAGCGCATCGCCGCACTGCATACCCATCCGGGGACCGCAGCACGCAGCCGTACCATGAACGTTCGTGGACGTCTCCCACATCCGGAACTTCTGCATCGTGGCGCACATCGACCACGGAAAGTCGACGCTGGCCGATCGTCTGCTGGAGCTCACCCATGCCGTCGCCGACCGCGACATGCGAGCGCAGTACCTCGACCGGATGGACCTGGAACGGGAACGGGGTATCACGATCAAGGCGCAGGCCGTCCGGCTCACCCACGGCGGCTACGAGCTGAACCTGATCGACACCCCCGGGCACGTGGACTTCACGTACGAGGTGTCGCGTTCTCTCGAAGCCTGCGAGGGGGCCATCCTCCTGGTCGACGCGGCGCAGGGCCTCGAGGCCCAGACCCTCGCGAACTTCCACCTGGCGCGCGACGCCGGGCTCGTGATCGTGCCCGCGCTCAACAAGATCGACCTCCCCGCCGCCGAGCCCGACCAGCGCGCGAAGGAGCTGGCTGACCTCCTCGACCGCGACCCCGACGACATCCTGCGGATCTCCGCGAAGACGGGGGAAGGCGTCGAGGAGCTCCTGAAGGCCGTGATCGGCCAGGTACCACCGCCCACCGGCGAGATGGACGCGGCGCTGCGCGCCCTCGTCTTCGACTCGATGTTCGACCCCTACCGCGGCGTGATCACGTACGTGCGCGTGCAGGAGGGCGAGCTGCAGGGCGGCTCGCGGATCCGGTTGATGGCGACCGGCGCGGAATCCGATGCCGAGGAGGCGGGCGTGATGGCCCCCGAGCCGCTACCCGTCGACGCCCTCGGCCCCGGCGAGGTCGGGTACCTCGTCACCGGCCTGAAGGACGTCCATCTGGCGAAAGTGGGCGACACGATCACCCTGGCCGGGAAGCACGCCGCGACCGAGCCGCTCCCGGGCTACCGGGAGCCGAAGCCGATGGTGTGGTCGGGCCTGTTCCCGAACGAGGGCGGCGACTACTCGGAGCTCCGTGAAGCGCTCGACCGGCTGAAGCTGTCGGACTCGGCGCTCAGCTACGAGCCGGAGACCTCCCAGGCGCTCGGGTTCGGGTTCCGAGCGGGCTTCCTCGGCCTGCTCCACATGGACATCGTGAAGGAGCGGCTGGAGCGGGAGTTCGATCTCGAGCTGATCGCCACGGCGCCGAACGTCGAGTTCCACGTGATCAAGGGCGACCAGACGACCGTCGTGCACAACCCGGCCGAGATGCCGGTGCCGGGGACGTTCGACCGCGTCGAGGAGCCGATCGTCTTCGCGACCGTGATCACGCCGAAGGAATACCTCGGTGCGGTCCTCGACCTGTGCCAATCGCGCCGTGGCGAGCTCGTCGACACGACGTTCCTCACTCCGGAGCGCGCCGAGGTCCACTACATGCTGCCGCTGGCGGAGATCGTCTTCGACTTCTTCGACCACCTGAAGTCCAACACGCGCGGGTACGCGTCGCTCGACTACGAGCCGTGGGGCTACCAGGAGTCCGACGTCGTCCGCGTGGACGTCCTGCTGCACGGCGAGCCGGTCGATGCGTTCAGCACGATCGTGCATCGGTCGAAGGCGTACGCGTACGGGAAGCAGATGACGGAGCGCCTGCGCGAGCTGATCCCGCGGCAGCTGTTCGATGTCGCGATCCAGGCAGCGATCGGCTCGAAGATCATCGCCCGAGAGACCGTGAAAGCCAAGCGCAAGGACGTCCTCGCGAAGTGCTACGGCGGCGACATCACGCGCAAGCGCAAGCTGCTCGAGACGCAGAAGAAGGGGAAGGCGCGGCTGCGGAAGGTGGGACGCGTCGACGTGCCGCAGGAGGCGTTCATCGCTGCGCTGCGCGCGGACGCGGGGGCGAAGAAGAAGTGAGCGCGGCCCTCGAGACCGCCGGGATCTACATCCACGTGCCGTTCTGCCTGACGCGGTGTGGCTACTGCGACTTCAACGCGTACGCCGGGCTCGACCATCTCGCGTCGCGGTACGTCGCGGCCCTGCTGTCCGAAGCCGAGCTCGTCGCCCTGGCCTGGGAGGGTGTGGAGATCGTCAGCGTGTTCCTCGGCGGCGGCACGCCGACGACGCTCGAGGTGGCCGACCTGAAGGCGCTTCTCACCAGGGTTCGCTCCGTCTTCGCGGTGACGCCAAACGCGGAGGTCACGATCGAGGCGAACCCCGACACGGTGGACGAGCCGAAGCTCGCGGGACTCCTGGAGGCCGGCTACGGACGGCTGTCGATGGGCGCGCAGTCGTTCGACCGTTCGGTCCTGGCCGCCTTGGAGCGCGTGCATCAGCCCGCGTCGGTGGTCGAGGCCTTCCGAGCCGCTCGTGCCGTGGGCTACGACAACGTGAGCCTCGACCTGATCTACGGCGCGGCGGGGGAGACGCTCGAGTCCTGGGAGCGGACGCTCCGGGAGGCGATCACGCTCTCGCCGTCGCACATCAGCGCCTACGGACTCACGATCGAGCCGGCGACGGCGCTCGGCCGCCAGGTGGCACGGGGTGACGTTCCGGCGCCGGATCCCGATCTCCAGGCGGATATGTTCGAGGCCGCCTGCGGCCTGCTCGGCGATGCCGGGTACGGCCACTACGAGGTCTCGAACTGGGCGCGACCCGGGTACGAGTGCCGCCACAACCTCGGGTACTGGGAGCGTCGGCCCTACGTCGGGCTCGGCGCCGGCGCGCACGCCTACCGCGACGGCCGCCGGTCGTGGAACGTGCGCCCTCCCGAGGACTACCTGTCGATGGTCGAGCGCGGAGAGCTCCCCGTCGGCGGGTCCGAGGAGCTCGAGCCCGCGGACGCCTACCTCGAGGAGGTGTTCCTCCGGCTGCGGATCCTCCAAGGGATCCCGGCGAGCTGGGTGGATGACGGCCGCGCGGATCCGTACCTGGAGACCGGGCTGCTGTTCCGCGACGAGGACCAGCTCGTCCCCACGGAGCGCGGGATGCTGCTCCTGAACGAGCTCGTCCTCGGCCTCACGTCCTAGGCGGCGGGGTGGAAGTCCACGCCACAGGCGGGCTCCGTCGACTTGAGATCGGTGGGCTCGGGGTTCCTCGGGACGCTGAATCGGTCGACGCTTTCGATGTGGAACACACCGTCTTCGCCGAACGAGAGCCTCGTGATGTCCACCCTCAGCTCCGTGTCGGCGTCGACCGCGCCCCGTACCCACGTGTAACGCAGGATCGGGGCGCCAGGGCCGGCGTCCTCACATTCGATGCTCCCTGAGAAGCCCTCGTCGCCCCCCACGGTGAAGCGGACCGCCCCGTTCGCGTCGAGGTTCATCGCGGGCGCTCCCGGCGCCACGACGATGATCGGATAGACGCCCGGCGACCGTTCGGATCCGGGGCGATTCACCTCGAAGACCGAATAGGTCGGCGTGCTGCTCGCCTCCTCGAGAACGACGAGCTCGAGGACGCCGTCGTCGTTCAGGTCGACGGTGTCGAACGGCCGACACAGCAGACACGATCGGAGCGTGGACGTGGATCCCTGCTCGGCGATCCCGTCGCCGTCTCGATCGACGGCGACGACGTGCTGCACGCCGGCCGAGGACGAACAGCGGCCGTCCTCGTCCACGGGGGCGCCAGTCCATGCCGCTCCGTCGACCCCGGTGCCGTCCCAGTCGATGCCGTCCAGGACCTCCAGGTCGCACATCCGGACGCCGAGCCCGATCTCCTGTCCGGCCTGCTCAGGCTCCGACGAGATGCTGGGTTCGTTGGTTGCTGAGGGAGATGGATCCGAGCCCGCCGGCAGCGGCTGCCAGGAGGGCGCGAAGCCGCGGAAGAGCTGGACGAAGTTGTCGCGGGGGTCGCCGTCCGGAGTCGCGTCCACGCGGTAGATCCAGTCGCCGTTGGAGACGAGAAGCGTGGTTCCGTCCGGCGCCCACGCGAGATCCGGATCCAAGGACGCTTCGACGGCCGAGGCGATCAGGGTCTCCGAACCGTCGTCCAGAGACCTCGACCACACCTCGTCGCCCTCGGATCCCGCACGGAGGAAGGCGAGTCGCCTTCCGTCAGGCGACCATGTCGGCGCGCGTTCGTCGACTTCGGTCAGTCCCAGCGGCGGCTGGGGAGGATCTTCGAGACCGACTTCCACGATCATCCAGTGGTCCGCAACGTCATCGTCCTCGACGACGTCGCGGGCCGCGACCGCGAGCCGGTGGCCGTCGGGCGACCAGCTCGGATCGGCGAAGTCGATGGTGGTGTTGTGGAGCAGCGCGTGGGGAGCCTGACCGGGTCGGGTAACGAAGACGACCGAGTCTTCTGCGGGGAAGCCGTGGAACTGCGACGCGCCAACGAACGCGAGGCGATCCCCATCAGGCGACCACGCCGGGTCGTGAGCGTCGAGTTCCTCGTCCGTGAGCCACGTGACCGTTCCCCCATCGATCGGAACGGTCCCGATTACGCGGATGCCCTGATCGAGCTCGTGGACGAACGCGATCGTCGTCCCGTCGGGGGAGACGGCGGGATCGGTGTCGTTCGTCGCGTCGTCGGTGATCTGGCGCACGCCGGACCCGTCGGGGCTCGCCGCGAAGAGATGGAACCGGTCGTCGTCTCCTCGACGAGAGAACACGATCTCACCGCTCGACGGCAGGGGGTCGCCGGGGTCGCCAGTGGTACTGCTGACCCCGAGGAACGCGGAGCGGAGCGTCATGAACCCGCCCGCTGTCGCGACGAGCACCGCGAACGCCAACGCCGAGGCCTGGGCCTTCCGGATGTGTTCGCGGTGCGTGCGACGT
>CBHFMJ010000194.1:0-5035 GCA_965994715.1 uncultured bacterium
AACCCACAACCTACGGATTAACAGTCCGCCGCTCTGCCAATTGAGCTACCCCGGAAGGGTTGGCCACCGATGCTACCCGACCCACACTCGCGTTCGCGTCTACGATGCGCCCTGATGGCTCCCGACCCCGTTCGCGCTCGCTGGGCAGCCGGCGAGACCGCCTTCGCCGCGTGGCTCGCGCTCGAGAGCCCGGCCGCCGCAGCCGCCGTCGCCTCGGCGGGCTTCGACGCAGTCGTGGTCGACCTCCAGCACGGTCATGCGACGCTCGAGGATCTCCCCCACCTGCTCGCGGCGATCACGCGAACGCCCGTCTTCCCGTTCGTCCGCACCGCGTGGAACCATCCCCCCGACCTGATGCGCGCCCTCGACCTCGGAGTGCGCGGCGTGATCTGTCCGATGGTCGGGTCGCGAGCCGAAGCCGACGTGTTCGTGGCCGCGTGCCGCTACCCGCCGGTCGGAGCCCGAAGCTACGCACCGAACCACGCCGCTTGCGGCCGCGGCCGCTAACCCACGACAGTCGCCGAGGAGGCGATCCTCCTCTTCGCGATGATCGAGACGGCCGAAGGCCTCGCGAATCTCGACGAGATCGCGGCGACGCCCGGGCTCAACGGATTGTTCGTCGGGCCGGCCGACCTCAGTCTCGGGATGGGGCTCGGCACGTTCGCCGAATTCAGCGATCCTGCTCTGGTGGCCGCACTCGACTCCATCGTTGCGGCGGCCGACGAGCGCGACCTCACCCCGGGGATCCACGCTCCGTCGCCAGCGGACGCCGGAGCGATGGCCGACCGGGGGTTCCGGTTCGTCTCCAGCGCTTTCGACGAGGACCTCTTGCGGGGTGCTGCGGAGGCCTCCCTCCGGGAAACACGCGGCCCGGGCGACACCGGGTAGGGTGTCGCCCATGAAGATCAGATCCCTGTTCCTGCTCCTCGCCGGCGTGATGATCGGCCTCAAGGTTGCCGCCAAGCTCCGTGAGGACGACCCCGAGGTCCTCCACGGTCCGCAGCGTGGGAGGAGCGAGCCGCGTCCGGCCCTGCGGCTCGTCTCGACCCAGGTCCAGCGGCTCACCGACGCCGCGACCGGTAAGAGCCTCGATGCGATCCGGCGGCTCCGGGGCGAGATCCGCGAGCGCCTCGGCGAGGACGACGCAGCCGCCTGGAACTGACCCACGGCATCCAGCGGCTTCCTGTAGGTCGCATCAACCCCCCAGTGGGCTGACTCCAGCGAGAGGAACCTCGCGGCCGATGCTGTCATCGAGCGACGAGGATCTTCCCCAGGGGATGGGTGGCCCGGCGCTCGGGCCCAACGGGCTCTGAGGACGGGAAGGTGCATGAGGTGATGGAACTCATCGCACGGGTGGTGCAGCGGCTGAGCTCCGAGGACGGCGCGACCGCGATCGAGTACGCGTTGATGGTGGCCCTGATCGCGATGGTGATCATCGCGTCGGTCATGTTCCTCGGACAGACGACGGACCAGACGTTCCTGAACGTCGGTTCGGCCGTTTCCGCCAGCTGAGTCGGATATAGAGACCGCCGAGGGATCTCGACCTCGTCGGGGTCAGTCTCGTGCGACCAAGCGTCGGCCGAGCGCGTCGTTGAACGCCCTCGCGTCCTTCCGGTTCTCCAGCTCGAACGCCATCCCCGAACCGTCGACACCGATGACCTCGAACTGGTGCGCGGCCGCGAGCCCCAGGGACCTCCGAGTTCTCGACTCGACACGGATCTCGTCCAGGCGTTTCGCGCGCCACGCTCCGCGTGAGTGGAACGCGGACCGCGGTGCGTGGAGGAGCCGACGATCCGACACGGCGATCAGTGCCGCCCCGATCGACGACCTCGTGCCCGAGACATAGGCGGCGCAGAGGACCCGCTCCCCCGGTTCGAGCGGTGCGATCGCTCCGACCTTGGCGATGAGAGAACCCATCCCCTTCGAGCGCGCGTGCGCTCCTCCTCACCCGGACAATCGGCCTCGGGATGGGCCGCCTTGATGCGTACAGACTACGGAGCCACCCGCTCAAGCTCTCCGATATACATGCCGATGTCGTTGTGGTACAAGTGCGTTGCCCGACCGGCCGGCGGAGGGGCTGCCGGGATCGTTGGGCAGCATGGTGTTCGGCTCCACGAGTACACCAGGCGTCTCCGCGCTCGGTTGAGAAAGGCAGGCGTTGGGAGGATGGGACTCTACGCTGCAGCGAAGGAGCGGATGGCTTCGGAGGAGGGAGCCACCGCAGTCGAGTATGCCCTCATGATCGCATTGATCGCTCTTGTGATCGTGGTGGCCGTGACGTTCCTCGGCCAGGAAACGAACTCCGTGTACGAGAACGGTGAGCTGATCACTGCTCTCACCTGATCACGAGCGCGATGCGGGCTACTCCAGGTAGTCGCGCAAGCGCTGCGACCGTGAGGGATGCCGGAGCTTCGAGAGCGTCTTCGATTCGATCTGGCGGATCCGCTCCCGCGTGACACCGAACTCCCGGCCGACCTCTTCGAGGGTCCGGGGATGGCCGTCGGCCAGACCGAACCGGAGCTCGATCACCTTCTTCTCGCGCTCCGACAGCGTGTGGAGGACCGAGCCGAGCTGCTCCTGCAGCAGGATGAACGACGCCGCATCCACGGGGACCACGGCGTCGGAGTCCTCGATGAAATCGCCGAGGTGCGAGTCCTCCTCCTCGCCGATCGGCGTCTCCAGGGACACCGGCTCCTGGGACACCTTCTGGATCTCCCGCACCTTCTCCGCGCCGATCCCCATGACCTTCCCGATCTCCTCGGGGGTCGGTTCGCGGCCGAGGTCCTGCAGCAGCTGCCGCTGCACCCGGACGAGCTTGTTGATCGTCTCGACCATGTGCACGGGGATCCGGATCGTCCGCGCCTGGTCCGCGATCGCGCGCGTGATCGCTTGGCGGATCCACCACGTGGCATACGTCGAGAACTTGAAGCCCTTCGAGTGGTCGAACTTCTCCACCGCCCGGATCAGGCCCAGGTTCCCCTCCTGGATCAGGTCGAGGAACAGCATCCCCCGGCCCACGTAGCGCTTCGCGATCGAAACCACGAGCCGGAGGTTGGCCTCGATCAGCTTCCGCTTCGCGAGCTGGCCGTCCCGCTCCACCCGGTGGAGGTAGGAGATCAGATCGTGGTCCGTCTTGGGCCGGTAGGACTTCTTCTGGGCGAGCGGGTCCCGGCCGATGCCCTCCACCTTGCCGAACGCCCGAACCTGGTGGTCCCAGATCTCCCAGACCCGTGTCGTGGCGAGCCGGAAGCGCTTGGGGTCGGGCTTGCCCTCCACCGAGATCTGGGCCTGGAGCTCGGTGCAGAGCTCCCCGGCCTCGATCCGGCGAGCCAGGTCGACCTCCTGCGGTGCGTTCAGCAGGGGGACCTTCCCGATCTCCTTCAGGTACATCCGGACCGGATCGTTCGTGGGCGCCTTGAGCGCGTCCACCTCGATCCGGATCTGCGTCACCGCGTCCGTGTCGTCACCGGGCAGCTCGATAATCTCGATCCCCTCGGTGTTGAGGTGGTCCGTCAGCTGCGCGAGGACGTCCTCGACCTGATCGGGTGTGATCTCGGGGAGCGCCTCGAAGACGTCGCCGGAAGTGACGAAGCCGCGTTCGCGGCCGAGCACGACGAGCTGTTCCTTGACCTCGTCGAGGCTCTGCGGGTCAGGTGTCGGTTCGCGGGCCGCGCTCAACGGGGGTCTTCCAGCTGCGTCGGGAGCACGGAGGACAGTGTACGGAACCTGCGGCGGCGCCGACCCGGAACGAACTGCGCGCTATCCGGCGTCCAGGAGTCCCTGCCGGATCCTGCGGAGATCACCGTCGACCGCCACCAACTCGTGGAAGAGCTCGTCGTAGCCGGCTTCCGTCTGCGGATTCAGTTTCTGCAACCGGATGCGCAACTCGTCGCTCTTCGCCTTCAACACGAACTCCTGCAGTCGCGCGAGCACGTGCGACGCGTACTCGGGTGTGGGCTCGCCCTCGATCGGCTCCACCGCGAGCGCGCTCACCGCCGATGCGATCTTCGGGTCCTCGGAACCGGCCAGCGCGCTCACGTCGCCGGCGTGCTCGCGAAGACCTTTGAGCACCGCTCGCCCGCCCGGTGTGCGCACATGATCGTCGGTGAGTTGCGGCGCGAACTCCTCGAAGATCGCGCGATCGCGGACCACGAGGCGCAGCATCTCCCGCTCCACGCGGTCCCGCGCGGACAGCCGCTTCAGCGTCTTCGCGACCTGCTCCGGGTGACCGCCCAGCCGCCGTTCCAGCGCCGTCCGCACGGAGTCCTCCGAGACCCCGGTGAGGTCGGCCAGCAGATGCCCGTACTCGCTCCGACGGACCGGATCCGTCAGCTCCTGGAGGATCGGCAGAGCGCTCGCGACCGCCGCCGACTGCCCCTCGACGTTGGAGAGGTCGTGACGCTCGACGGTCCGCCTGACCATGTACTCCACCAGCGGTCGAGCGCTCTTGGCCGCCTCCCGGACCTCGTCCGGTCCGTGCTTCGCGACGAACTCGGCCGGGTCCAGGCCCTCGGGCATGATCATCACGACGGCCTGGACGGGGTACTGCTCCTGGTAGCCGAACGCCCGCTCCGCGGCGCGCGCCCCCGCCTCGTCGGAATCGAACGCCAAGACCGCCTGCTGCGCGAACCGAGAGAGCAGCCGGAAGTGCCCCTCCCCCAGGGCCGTGCCGCACGTGGCGACCGCGTTCTCGATCCCCGCCTGCGCGAGCCCGATCACGTCCGTGTAGCCCTCGACCACGAACACCTGGCCGGACCTCGCCACCGCTTGCCGGGCCTTCTGGAGGTTGTAGAGGATCTCGCCCTTCTTGTAGATGGGCGTCTCCGCGGTGTTCAGGTACTTGGCCTGCTCGGCCGCGCGCGGGTCGCTCGGCAGGACGCGCGCCCCGAAGCCGAGGTAGCGGCCCTGGAGGTCCTGCACCGGGAACGTCAGCCGGGCCCGGAACCGGTCGCGGACGACGCCGTCCTCTCCCTTCGTGGCGAGCCCTGCTTCGATCAGCGTGTCGGGACCGAGGTCCTGCGCGAGGCGTCGGAGC
>CBHFMJ010000195.1:0-5009 GCA_965994715.1 uncultured bacterium
CGGTACGGGGTGAACACCCGTGGTCCGCGCGAACAGGGACTCAGATCTCGAACCCACACCTCGGTGCCGGCGGCGTTCCGCTCGATCCCCCAGTCGTACGCCAGCGTGTCGAGGAGGAACAGACCACCCCGGTGGCCCCTCCAGTCGATCTCCGCCGGGTCGAAGCCCGGGCCCTGATCGCAGACACGGCGACACGCACGAAGGGACCGGTGTCGGTGATCGTGAGCCCGATCCAGCACCCGAGTACTCCGCCTCCGTGACGCACGGCGTTCGACGTCAGCTCCGAGACGAGGAGCGTCGAGATCTTGAGCTCCTCGTCGAGCCTCAGATGGGCGACGGCGGCGTTCAGGAACCAGCGGGCTTCAGCGGGAGCATCCGGTCCCGCGATCAGATCCTTCGACCAGGTGGGGTGCGGAGCGCCAGCCGCGAGGCTCATACGGGGCGCATACACCGCGTTGCACGGCCGGACACCTTGAATGGCGGTTCAAGCGGGCGCTGTAGTGATGGTGCACGGTGACGTGCAGATCCTGCCCGGCCGATGCAACGTCAGCTCTCGGTCGTGCGGTGCCCCCGCCTGACACCTTCCGCGATGAAGCCGGAGGGCGCTTCGGGATCAGGGATACGCTCCACCGTCACGTCCGCACCGCTCCCCGGTTCGCTGAGTCCTCCGCTCTGCGTGGCCTTCGCCGCCTCGGCGATCGCCTCGTCTCGCGTCTCTGCCTCGACCACGACGTGATACGTCACCCTGAAGGACGGCATCTGGTCTCCTTTCGTCGGTTCATCTGCCTCGGCGTGATCGACCGGAAGCTCAGCTTAGGAGCCCGACCGGGAGGCGGCACGACCTATGAGCCGACAGGAGGAAGGAGTAGCGTCGTCTTCCTGGAAGGACCCGGCGGAGACTGGCTCGGAGGCGCAGGGGGACACGGCGGCGTCCCTTCGAGTGGGCACGGGTACTTCGCGTCGCATGGGCGAGGCGCCGACATCGCCGACGAGCTGAGGCGCACTCGGGGACCACGCAAGCCTCGCGACCCGAGACGCCGGTGGTGGCAGTTCTGGCGTCGCCACGATCGTGCCGATCCGGGATGAATGCCTGCCCTCGCCTCCCAGCCCTCCTATAGGGCTCAGGCACCCGCGAACCCCCTGGCGCGCGCCCTGGGCGGCAGACCCTCACCGGCACTGGCCCGGTGGTCCGGCGCGTGACAAGCTGACGATGCCCCATCGCCCCGCAGTGCGAAGAGAGAAGCGATGGCGCTGCGCATCTTGATCCTGGAACGTCACGCTCTCTTCGGAGAGGCCATCAGGTCCGCGCTCCTCGACGCCAAGATGGACGTGCTTGAAGTGATCCCCACCAGCAGGGACGCGATCGCGTTCCTCGAACGCGACCAACCGGATGTGCTCCTGATCGGTCTCGACCTCGCCGATTCGCGAGCGAACCTCATGAAGCGCCGACCGAGGAAGAGCGACGGCCTGGCGATCGGGCGCAGGATCCTCACACGTTGGCCCGACGCGAACATGATCCTCATGAGCGAGTGGGACGATCCCCAGGTTATCGACGGTGCTCTCAAGATCGGTTTCCGCGGATACCTGAGTAGGGCGGCGCCTATTCCCGAGTTCCTCAAGGCGATCCAGGTCATCGTGGACGGAGAGACGGTGTTCCCAAAACCGTTCGCTGACGAAGCGGATCAGTACCCACGTATGACCGAGCGCTTGTCCACGCTGACGCACCAGGAGAAAGCGATCTTGGTTTCCTTGTTGAAGGGATTGGACACTCGGACGATCGCCCGGCGCCTTGGGATCTCGAGCAGCGAGGTTGGGGATCTACGGAAAGGGATCTTTCGGAAGCTGGATCCGCGACAGGGGCTCGAAGAGTGACCTAGGGACTCGCAGGGGCCTCGTTGTGCACTCGACAGCTGAAGTGCCTGAACGCTTCCATGTAGCCATCCAGGTTCAGTGAGGGCGAGCGCGACGGCCCTTCCCTTCTCGGATGCCGACCATCATGCTTGCAAACATGGTCGCGGCGATCGACTGGATCCTCGTTGCCCAAGTGACGGCAGCCGCGTTCACAGCCCTCGCGGCGGGCGCCGCGTGGAGGGCGGCCAAGGTGAGCAGGGATGCCGTTCGGGATCATCAGGTGGGTGCCCTCATCGATGACCTCAACGACCTCCACGAGCGCTTGACGACGCTCGGAGTCGTGCTGGCAGACGACCCCGTCTTCCACCGGTTCGAGCAGAGCCGACCAGGGCTCGGCCGCCATCTTGCAGTCATCGACATGCGGCTCCCGCACACCGAGAAGCTGTGGCGGACGTCCATCCCTGAGGTCATCGAGGACACCTTCGAGGAGGAGCTGCTCTCGACACACGCGAGCGCGCTTCATGAGGTCGAGGATGCACTCGCCAAAGTGCGTCGCAGGCGGAGCCCGTGGTGGCATCGTCGCCGCTCGCAGCCCGTTCCCCGGAGTGCCCACAAGAAGCCTCTCAGCACCTCGTAGCTCTCCTCGTGCTCGACTCAACGAGCGAGAGATGACACGGGGATGTGAGGGCAACTCCATCCCGTTTCGTGGTGGGTGCGGGAGGTTCTTGAACCTCCCACCTTTGCGTGTCTCGCAATCGCGCCACGCGATCTCTTCCTCGATCCGTCGATACTCGGCCGGCATGATGCCTAGACGCCATGCCATCTGCGCGATAGACAGCCCACAACGCTCACTGTTCCTGGCGGAGGAGGCGCCGAACATGCCCATCCAGCGACGTCAGTGCTGGGAAGCGACTTCGGCAGTGCAGAACCGGAAGACCGTTTCCTTTCCTCGCCTCCTGCCTAGCACTCATGCATTGACACTCGATCGGCTGCCACGGGCACGGCGGCCGGGGGAGTTGCCGGGCCCTCCGTGAACCTCCTGAGCACGCCCATAGCAGCCTGGTCATTCAGGAGATGTTCCGTTCCGGTGAGCTCGAAGACCCGCCGGGCCGATGGCCTCGCCCCCATCAGGATCAGCCGTTTCCCGCTCGCCTCCGCGCGTTGGGCAGCGCGGAATACCGCGTGAAGACCCGATGAGTCGATGAATCCCAGCTCTCGCAGGTCGAGCACGATCGCTGAGACGCCATCGGTCTCGATGGGGGCCAGCGCGATCTCCAAGATCTGGACGGTTCCTAGGTCGAGTTCCCCCCGCAGAGCGATGCTAGCGACGCCGCTCCGACAGTCGACTTCGACGCTGAGCTGCGGTTTCCACCCCATACGACATCCCCTCGGCCGGGGACCGGCGCTCATGCGCGGTCCGGCTCGGTGACCATGGGTTGGGGTCCGGAAGCCTGCAGAACCGGGATCTGGGGTTCGGCGGAAAGAGTCTAGTCCCCCCGACGCCCACCGTGCCAGGGGGTGTCCCAGGGATTCGGCCGAGGTTCGAGCAGGCCTCATCGCAGAAGGAAACGACCCGTTGTTCGTACTCGTCCGGACGGGCCGACAGTGCCTGGGCGTGCGTGCTCCCGGGACCTGCCAGAGCATCCTGGGTTCCTTGATCTGCGGCTTCGGTGGTGGGCGCGGGAGGTTTTGAACCTCCGACCTCTTGCGTGTGAAGCAAGCGCTCTCCCACTGAGCTACGCGCCCTCAACTACCTACGGAAACGCTCCCTTCCCCTCTTGCACCCGCTCGTACGGCGCATAAGCCTGCGGCATTGAGCGGAGGCTAGAGGCGATGTCAGAGCGTTCCACGGTCCAGAGGATAGGCGACGTCGAGCAGATGGTCACGTCGTTCCGGCGCCACCTGCGCGCGGAGAACAAGGCTGACGAGACTATCATCGACACGTACGCGCCCCCTTCAGCTCGCCGCGTTCCTGGATGATCGCGGGATGCCGACCGACGTGGCCGGCATCCACCGGGAGCACATCGAATCGTTCCTCGAGGACCTGCTCACGAAGCGTAGCGCGGCGACCGCGAACAACCGCTACCGTGGCCTCGTTGCGTTCTTCGCGTGGCTGACGGACGCGGGCGAAATCCCGGCTTCACCGATGGCGCGGATGAAGCCTCCCGCGATCCCCCAACAACCCGTTCCTGTCCCGTCGACGGCCGACGTTCAAACGATCCTCAAGGGCGCTACCGGTAACGATTCGAGGACCAGCGCGACACAGCGATCATCCGTCTGTTCGCCGACTCGGGCATCCGCCTCGCCGAGCTCGCCGGCCTCCAGCTGGAGGGCGAGGACGGATCCGACATCGATCTCGACTCCGGGGACGGTCCGCGTCCTTGGGAAGGGTCGGCGCGTCCGCACGGCGTCCTTCGGGAACCGGACGAAGGCGATCGACCGCTTCCTGCGAGCGCGCGCGCAGCATCCGGACCACGACTTACCGTGACTCTGGCTCGGACACCGGGGTCGTATGACGCCGAGCGGCATCCGGCAGATGATCTGGCGGCGATCCGACGAGGCCAGCGTCCCGCGGATGCACCCCCACTCGCTCCGGCACTACTCGGACCAATTCCTCAAGGCTGGAGGGCAGGACGGACCTCATGGCGCTCAACGGTTGGTCGTCGTCCGAGATGGAACGCCGATACGCGGCTTCGAACAGGGCCTCCGGGGCTCGGGACGCTCACAAGCGCTTCTCCCCCGGTGACAGGCTGTGATCGGTGGTGCCGGATCCACTGGAACGATATGGGCGTCGTCGAACCTCATTCTGGTAGCGGGTTGGCTGAGCTTTCATACCGTGACCCACGTTGGCGGGACAAGTACGCGGTCGCGGCCGGAGTCGAGGGCCGACACAACGCCCGGCAGATCCTCGAGGACCGCGCCATCTCCGTGATCAAGGTCGGAGGGGTGCCGCGCCTGCGGTCCTCGTGAATCCCGATCAAGGATCTGTTGGCGCTTGACCTGCGCCTACGGCTGGCAGACCCGGCACTATGCCGCGGAGAGCGTGGGGTGATGAGAGAGGCCCGGGCCGTGGCCCGGGCCACCCGCGCGGGGCAGTGGCCGATGACCCGCGGCTCTGGGCGCGGTCCGGCTCCGAAGCCGCTCCACGCCGCACGAAA
>CBHFMJ010000196.1:0-4988 GCA_965994715.1 uncultured bacterium
GGGAAGTGCACCCGCCGCAGCGCCGCGTCGAGATCCTCGAGCTCTTCGGTCTCGATCACGCCGGGGGGGATCGGGTCCGGGATCGGAGGGACCCGCTCGAGCGCGGAGAAGACCAGCTCCCGGATCGTCCGGGTGGCGATCCCGTCGGAGGCACGGTGGACCGGGGTGATGCGTCCCGTGTGCACGAGCTCCCGATCGTCGCCGCCGAGGATCTCCGCCTCCTGGTTGGCGAGCTGGAGGCGGCCCCGGTATCGGGTCACGGTGCCCGAGACGGCGAGCTCCAGGCCGACCTTGTAGATCCCCGCGGCCCAGGGTTGGTTGAAGAACATCAGGTCCAGCTTCCCGGTGCCGTCCGAGATGGTCACGGTCACCATCGACTGCCGGCGACGCGTGAGTCGCTTCACCGTGGCGTGCACCCGAGCGATCACGGTCGCCTGATCGCCGACCTGCAGGTCGCGGATCCGTTCCACGGCGGAGCGGTCGATGTACCGCCTCGGGTAGTGCCGGAGCAGATCGCCGACGGTCCGGACGCCCATCCCGGCCAAGATCACGTGCGCCTCCTCCCCCTTGTCCCGCAGACCGGTGCGGCGGGTCGCGACCTTCCGGTCCACGTGCAGGACCGGGGAATCGAGCGCGAGGGCGGAGGGAGAGCCGGGCACGTTCGCGAACGGTTCTACCATCCACGTGTGACTTCTCGACGCCTCATCGCCGTCGTGGCCGGGCTCCTTCTCCTATGCGCGTGCGACCGCGAGCCAGTGGATCGCCCGCCCCAGGGGGAGATCCCGGCCCACAACGCCACCGAGACCCCGCTGCTGCCGACGTACGCCGACACCTTGCCGACGATGGACGCGGACACGTTCGAGAGGTTGCTCTCCGAGCTAGAAGGGACACCGGTCCTCGTCAACTTCTGGGGATCGTGGTGCCCGCCCTGCAAGGACGAGATGCCCCGCCTCGTCGCCGCGCACGACGAGTTCGGCGACCGGGTGCAGTTCCTCGGTGTCGACATCATGGACAACCGGGAGGACGCGAAGGTCTTCATGGAGGAGTACGGGATGACGTTCCCGAGCGTCTTCGACGTCCCGGACGTGATCAAGACCTCGCTCGGCCAATTCGGCCAGCCCACAACGGTCTTCTTCCGAGCCGACGGGTCCTTCGAGTTCGCCTACGCCGGCCCGATCGGGGAGAACATCCTGGGCAAGCACCTCGAAAGCATCTCGGAGACCGGGTGAACGCTCTGGTAGCCTCGACGCACCTATGGCAGCGGTCTGTGACATCTGTGGCAAGAAGCCGTGGTTCGGCAAGTCGGTGACGTTCTCTCACAAGCGGAACAATCGACGATGGGACCCGAACATCCAGCGCGTCCGCGCGCTCGTCGACGGCACGCCCGGTCGCATCAACGCGTGCACGAGCTGCATCAAGGCCGGCCGCGTCACCCGCATCCCGCAGCGCCAGTCCTAGCGCTCAGCGCCTTCCGGGCTCTCCTCACGCGCGACAGCTATCGACCACAGCTGGTCGACCGGACCGATCCCGTCACCCAACGGGAGGGCGTGGCGGATCGCCTCCGTGACGAATGCCTTCCCCTCGCGGACCGCGTCGGCAAGCGACGCCCCTCGGGCCAGGTGCGCGGTGATCGCGGAGGACAATGTGCAGCCGGTGCCGTGCGTGTGCGGCGTGTCGATCCGATCGGCCTCGAGCCACTCCTCCCGCTCCCCGCTGACGAACAGGTCGGTCGCGCGGTCGCCCTCGAGGTGCCCTCCTTTCACGAGGACGGCGCGGGGTCCGAGCGCGAGGATCGTCGTCGCGGCACGCCGCATGTCGTCGCGGGTCACGACCTCGAACCCGGCCAGCCCCGCCGCCTCGGCGAGGTTCGGTGTGACGAGCGTCGCGAGGGGCAGGATCGATCGCCGGAGGGCGTCGACGGCGTCGTCGGCGAGCAACGGGTGCCCGTGCTTCGACACGAAGACGGGGTCGACGACGATGTTCGGGAGCGACATCTCCGTGGCCGACTCCGCCACGGCCTCGACGATGGCGGCCGAGGCGAGCATCCCCGTCTTGGCCGCGTCGACTCCGATGTCACCGGCCACGGCACGGATCTGCTCGGCCACCGTCGCGGGTGAGAGTTCCTCGAATCCTGCGACTCCCTTCGTGTTCTGGATGGTGACCGCCGTGATCGCCGTCATGCCGAACACCCCGAGCGCGCTGAACGTCTTGAGGTCGGCCTGGATCCCTGCGCCACCACCGGAGTCGGATCCGGCGATCGTCAGCGCCCGAGCTCGAGGAGCTCCCCGTCGTTGGGACTGTCCATCGGTCATCGGAAGTGATCCCACCCTTCGATGGCGAGGGGGCGTTCCGTTCCGTCCTCGTCCACGCCCACGAGCCCTCCGCTCTCGCCTTCGATGATGACGCCGATATCGCTGAGCGACACGCCGAACCCCTCATGGACGTCCTTCGTTGCGCCGGCGACCGCATCGGAGCCGGGAAGGGTCGCGAGCAGCTCGTAGTCTTCCCCCCCGCCGAGCGCCTCGTGCACGGTCGAGGCCGGGTGCACCGGCACGTGCCCGACCTCGACGCGAGCCCCGACCCCGCTCGCCCGGCAGAGCCGGGACAGGTCGATCGTGAGGCCGTCGGAGACGTCTATCATCGCGGTGGCGCCGTGGGCAGACAGGATCGACGCCTCGCCGACCCTCGGGACGGGGCGCATCGAGCGGCGGAGCGCGTCACGCTCGTCGTCGGACCAGGAGCGTTGCGACGAGACCCGCAGCCCGGCGGCCGAGCCGCCGAGGGACCCTGTCACGACCACCCGGTCGCCGGGTCGGGCGCCGTCCCGGCGCACGGCGCGCGCCGGTCCCACCTCGCCGGTCACGGTCACGACGATCGCGAGCTCCTCACCGCGCGAGAGGTTCCCGCCCACGAGCGACACCGCGAACTCGTCGCAGCACTCCCGCATCCCCCCGGCCAGCTCGACGACCCACGAGGCGTCGATCGCATCGGTGAGGGTCAGCGCGCAGAGTGCGAACCGCGGGCTCCCCGCCATCGCGGCGATGTCGCTCACGTTCACGGCGATCGCCTTGTAGCCGAGGTCGCGGGGCGTGGTCCGATCCGTGAGGAAGTGCACCCCTTCGACCATGGCGTCCGTCGTCAGGACGAGCGCTCCCGAACCACCCCGAACGACGGCCGCGTCGTCGCCCGGTCCCACGAGGACCTCGGGCCCGGCGCCCGAGAGCACCCGGCCGATCGCAGCGATCAGTTCGTCCTCGGTGAGGTCCATCTGCTCAGCTCTGGGCGTTCCACATAGCCGTTTCCGGTTCTGGAGGAGGCAGCTTGGGCGTTCGCTAGACTCTAGGCTTTCCGTTTGCCCACGCGTTTCGCGTACCCACCGACGCAACCGAGGATCACCCGAGGATCAGCCAAGGATCAGGAGGACCGAGTGTCAGACGTGTTCGCCGATCCGACCCCGGAGGAGCTCCGTCGCTTCACCGAAGCGATGCCGGAATGTCGGATCACCGAGTTCGGCAACGTGAACGTCCAGACCCGAGTGGTATCCCGCAGCGCCGGCAGCACCTTCGTCGTCGATCGGCCATCCAGCGGCAAGACGATGACCCGCGACGCCTATGACGAGATCGCCCGCCGACAGGACGCGTACCTGGCTGATCACGACATGATCCGGATCGACGGTTGGATCGGGAACGACCCCGAGCTCCGGACCCGCGCCCGCCTGCTCATGGAGAAGCGGTACGCGAACATCGCCGGGATGCAGCAGAAGCTGTACTTCCCTCGCGACGACGACGCCGAGCCGGAGGTCCAGGTGATCTACACTCCCGGCCTGACCGCGCCCGGGTATCCCGGTGACCGGGTGATCGCGGTCGACCTCGACGCGAACGTCACGCGCGTCCTCAACTCCGACTACTTCGGTGAGTCGAAGAAGGGCGGGCTGCGGATGTGGAACAACATCGTGTTCGAGAAGGGCGGCCTCGCTCTGCACGCAGGGCTGAAGGTGATCCCGACGTCGACCGGCGACAAGGTGTTCATGATCATCGGTCTGTCCGGAACGGGGAAGACGACGACGACGTTCACGACGCAGAACGGCTCGAAGCCCATCCAGGACGACTTCGTGGGACTGATGCCTGGAGGCCGCGCGTTCGGCACGGAGAACGGTTGCTTCGCCAAGACGTTCTCGCTCGATCCGGAGTTCGAGCCGTCCATCTATGGCGCCGTCAGCAAACCAACCACGTACCTCGAGAACGCGTTCCAGGACGACTCGGGCGCGGTGAACTTCTTCGAGGAGAGCTACACGCAGAACGGTCGGGCCGTCTTCGAGATGCGAGACCTGCAGACGTTCGAGGACGCGCGGAACGTCGGCCCGGTCGACTACCTGCTGATCCTCAATCGGAACGAGAACATCATCCCGTCCGTCGCGAAGCTCAACCAGGAACAGGCGGCCGCGTACTTCATGCTCGGAGAGACGACGGGAACGTCGGCGGGCGGCGCCGCAGAGGAGGGCAAGTTCCTTCGCGTGCCGGGCACCAACCCCTTCTTCCCGCTCCCCCACGGCCTGCAGGGGAACCGCCTGCTCGATCTCCTCGCGACCCATCCCATCGAGACCTACCTGTTGAACACCGGGAGGGTCGGTGGGAAAGACGGCGACGACCGCTCGAAGAAGGTGAAGATCCCGCACACGTCGGCGTGCGTGAAGGCGATCGCCGAGCAGACGATCGTGTTCGAGGAGGATCCGGACTTCCGCTATCAGGTGGCCTCCGAGGTCCCGGGGTTCGACGACCGGGAGCTCCTTCGCCCGGTCCTCCTCTACGAGCGGGAGGGCCGCCTCGAGGAGTACCGCGGGATCGTCGAGCGCCTGAAGGTCGAGCGGGTCGAACACCTGCAACGGTTCACGGAGCTCTCCGAGGACATCATCAAGGCCGCGGGCTGACACCCGGATCCTTCGGATACCCCCCTCGCTCCGGGACGATCAGTAGAACGAGCCAGTACTT
>CBHFMJ010000197.1:0-4987 GCA_965994715.1 uncultured bacterium
CGCGGGACCCGACGGACTCGCGCCCCGCGTGGAGCCGCGCGATGCACGTGAGGAGACGGCCGCCGGCTAGGCGGCCACGACCTCGGGCGGGCCGATACTGCTGGCATGGTGTTGCGGGTGGGGGGTGGAGGCAGATGAAGGTCCGCACGAGCCGGATCCTGCTGCTCTGGCTGGCCGTGGTCTTCCTCGGAGGGATGGTCGTCCTCGCCCTCACCGGTGACGCGGAGGCCAGGCGAGAGCTCCCGGCCCAGGTCGCCGTCTGGGGCACGATCGGGCTCGTCGTCTTCGCGGGGTGGTGGTTCAAGGTGCGGCCGCGCCGCGAGCTCCATCAGGAGCAGGCCCGCTGGCTCGGCCTCCGCTCGGAACCCGGTGACCCGCTCGGGTTCTTCGAGCGGCCGTTCGCGCTGCTGGGGCACGCCGCCGGGGCCAAGGACATCGAGAACACGTCCTGGGGAACGTGGCGCGGGATGGAGGTGGTCGTGATCGACTACTGGTTCGCGAGGTCGAGCGATCCGAGCCGGAACGACTTCCGGTACTTCACGTGCGCTGCCACGTCCGTGCCGGAGGGGTGGCCGAACCTGTCGATCGTGCCGGAGGGGTTCGCCTCCCGCCTCGCCGGGTCGGGAGGCCGTGGGATCGAGTTCGAGCTCGAGAGCTTCAACCGGGCGTTCGAAGTGCGTTGCGACGATCCTCGGTTCGCCCACGCCTTGATCGACGGCCGCATGATGACGTGGCTCGAGGCGCTGCCGCCGGACACCGGCTTCGAGATCTCGAACGGGACGCTCCTGTGCCGGACCCCGCGTCGGCCGGACGGCGACGTGGAGTGGGCGCTGGAGACGATAGGCACGTTCCTCGATCGGATCCCTCCGGTCTTCGCATCCCTGTTCGGCCCGGACCGATGACTCGCGGCGGCAGCACGGCTCTGCCCCGCTGATCCGTGGACGGTACCTTGGCTCCGAGCACGAGCGGGTCGATACTCCGGGCATGGACGGCATGGTCCCGTTGCTGCTCTTCCTCCTGTTCGGCGTGGTGGTCGCGGCCCTCGCCTACTACCAGCACCAACGCAAGATCGAGCGCCAGCAGCAGTTCGCCGCCCTCGCGCTCGGACACGGTCTGGACTTCTCGATCGACGATCCGTTCGACACCCTCGGGGAGCCGTTCGCCCTCCTCCGACGAGGAGACGGACGAGGTGTCGAGAACGTCCTGTGGGGGGAGTGGAAGGGTCTCGAGATCAGGGCGTTCGACTACTGGTACTACGAGGAGTCGACCGACTCGAAGGGGCACACGTCTCGGTCGTATTCGCGATTCGACTGCGTGTTCACGCGGATCGACGCGAGCTGTCCGGCGCTGCGGATCAGCGAGGAGAACGTGTTCACCCGGCTGGCGGACACGCTCACGTTCCGCGACATCGAGTTCGAATCCGAGGAGTTCAATCGCCGGTTCACGGTGAGGGGCGACGAGCGGTTCGCGACCGCGATCTGCGACGCTCGGATGATGGACTGGCTCCTGCGCCACGGCGATGGGTACGCGTTCGAGGTCGTCGGTGACCGGCTCCTGTGCTCGTGCAGGAGGGTGGCGCCGGCGGGGATGGTCCATCTGTTCGGCACGGTGAAGACCTTCCGGGAGCAGATCCCGGCCGTCGTGAGCTCTCTGTATCCGAGGGGGTAGGCTTCGGGTTCGGCCGAAGCGAGCGAAAGGGAGCGGAACGTGGAAGTCCTCTGGGTGGTGTTGGCGATCGTCGTGGTGCTCGCGATCGCGGGCGTGGTCTCGTACAACCGATTCGTCTCGCAGAAGAACCTGATCAAGGACGCGTGGGCGAACATCGACACGGAACTCCGGCGCCGCTACGACCTGATCCCCAACATCGTCGAGACGGTGAAGGGGTACGCGGCGCACGAGCGCGAGGTGTTCGAGAACGTCACGCGCGCTCGGGCGAACGCGACCGGAGCCACCGGTTCGCCGGCCGAGCAGGCGGCGGCGGAGGGACCGCTCGTGGCCGCCCTTCGACAGCTGTTCGCCGTCGTCGAGAACTACCCGGACCTGAAGGCGAACCAGAACTTCCTGGCGCTGCAGGCCGAGCTCACGAACACGGAGGACCGGCTCCAGACGGCCCGGCGCTTCTACAACGCCAACGTCCGCGACTACAACCGGCGTGTCCAGTCCGTGCCGTCGAACGTCGTCGCGAACCTGTTCCACTTCGAGGAGGAGGAGTTCTTCGAGGTCGAGGAGGCGCTTCGCGGGGACGAGGGCGTGCCACGCGTCAGCTTCGAGGCCGGCGCCCCCGGCGTGTCGTTCGGGAGCCCGTCGGAGCCTTCGACCGCTCCACCGGCGACGCCTCCGGCCGGCATGCCGCCGGCGGAGCCGCCACCCGTCACGCCCGGGCGTCCGGACGAGCCCGCCGGCTGAGACTCAGCTGATCGAGGGGACCGGTTCCGACCCGGCGTCCGACCGGGGATCCCCGAACCCGCCCATGCCGGTCCGGCGAACGCCACGGCTGAGCACGAACCACACGAGGGCCCAGGCCAGCGCCACGCCGCCCAGGATCGTGACGGTGGTCGGCGCGCCGATCTGGTCGGCGACGGCGGACGCGATCACCGCGGACACCGAGAGCGAGAGCGTGATCAACATGTAGTCGAAGCCGAAGATCCGGCCGCGGATGTGGTCGGGGACGAGCACCTGCAGGCCGTAGGTGGACAGCATCCATTGGGATCCGCCACCTAGGTGAGCGACGCAGATGGTCACCGCGGCGATCGCGAGCGAAGGCGCCACGCCCAGGGCCATGTACGCGAGCCCGAACACCGCGAGCGAGAGTCCGATCGCCGGGAAGAGCCGGCGGTGTCCGGGTCCTGCGATCCGGTGGCCCAGGAACGGTCCGATGAGCGCGCCCACCCCGCGTGCCGCCATCAAGATGCCGAACCCGACCTTGCCGGAATCGAAGACGTCGAGTGCCATCACGGGGATCAGCGCGAGCAGCCCCGCAGCGGCGCCGAATCCGAACTTCACGGCGAGGAGCGACAGGACCCGGTGGTCGCGGCGCGCGAACCGCCATGTTTCTTGGGTCGCCTCGACGATCCCCGGATGCTCCGTGGCCCGCCCGGGCGACTCGGAGAAGGAACGGCGGATCGAGGAGAGCAACGCGGCCGAGACCAGGAACGAGACCGCGTTGACGAGGAACGCCGTGTCCGCGCCGAACGCGTCGCTGACGAGACCTCCGAGGCCCGCGCCGACGGCGAGCATCGTTCCCCACAGCGACCCGTTCAGCGCGTTCGCAACGGGAAGGTCTCCGGCATCGACCACGTTGGGGGTCGCGGCCGAGAGGGCGGGATCGAACGGGGCCGCGAAGGATGCGAGGAGGGGCAGCAGCACATAGGCGAGCCACAGCGTCTCCGGTCCGACCAGCAGGAACGCGACGCAGATCACCGCCCGCGCGAGGTCGCATACGATCATCAGCTTCCGCCGGTCGATGCGGTCGGCCAGCACGCCACCGATGGGCGACGCGAGGAAGAACGCGAACTCCTGCGCGAGGATCGCCAGGCCCACGTAGAGCGCCTTCCCGGTGGCCTCGTAGATCAGCCCGTTGATCGCCACCCAGAGGAACCAGTCGCCGCCCAACGAGATCACGGACGCGAAGAACAGCGAGCGGAAATCCCGGTTGCGGCGGAGCAGCGACACGCTCGCGCGCAGACCGGCGTCCGGAGGGCGTGCGGCGATCGTCGGGTCGTCCACGGCGGCTCGCCAGCGTACAGGTGCACCCTATTGCAGGATCGGCCCGACCCAGAGCCCCGAGAGGAGGAACGACACGGGCAGGACGAAGAGGATGCCGACGAAGATCGCCAGCCGCTTCGTCGAGCCCGCGAAGTAGTCGTCGATCAGGATCACGCGACGCTTCACCGGCTGGTACCAGAACGCGAGGATCGCCAGCGACACGATCGTCACCCCGATCGCCTCCGCCAGGACGATCTGCGCCGCGACCGGGTCGCGCTGCAGCATCGCGACCACCAGCGTGTCCGCGAGCGTCGTGATGTTCGCGCCCATGATGTACGGCAGCGCGTCGTCGCGGCGAACGTAGCCCTTCACCGCGAGCGGGATGAGCACCGTGAGCGCGACGGAGACCGAGAGGGTCAGCGTCGCCACGATGCAGCCAAGCGCGAACATCGTCCAGGGACGACGCATCCAGGTCGCCCGCTTCGCCGTGGAGTCGCTGCTGACCTGGGGGAGGACCCGCTCGAGGACCTTGAACGACGCCAGGATCACCAGGAGCCCGACCAGGAAGAGGAACGTGTCCGGAACGATCCCCTCGATCGCGTCGACGACGGGTCCCCACACGACCGAGAGCGCGGCTTCGAGCTCCCCCGACGCGTGCAGGTTCAACCCGTCGAGCAGCCCGCTCCGGATGATGCCGTATCCGATCACCATGCCTGGCAGATAGACGAGGGCCGTCATCGTCATCGCCTGGATCCCCATCCCGATCGGCTCGTTCCGGTTGGGGTCGTGCCTGTTCCGCGCGGCGTAGAGGAATCCGGTCAGCAACACGATGAACGATGCGCCCAGACGCGACCCCGAGAGCATCGTGAAGGTCTGGAGCCGCGTCAGCGTCCCCGCGCCGTACAGGCTGATCGCCGTGGCAGCGACCGGCGAGCCCGAGAGCACGAAATACGCCCCGAGCCAGCCGAACCCCAACGTCGAGATCCCGTTCGCGAACGGGAACTGACCCTGGATCTGCGGTCCGATCGCGGCAGCGCCCGTCTTCATGATCTGCACAGCGAGGATGAACAGGTACATCGCCGGGATGAACAGGAGGAGCTTCCGGATGATGTACCCGGCGCCGCGTGGGGGCTCGAACGGACCCCAGTCCACGACGTGCCGAGCCTCGTTGAGCTCGTGGGGGACGCAGTACTCCCCGTCGATCTCGACGAGCTTCTCCAGCTCGATCTCTTCCCAGTTCTTCGTCACGCGGGTCCTTGCTTCTATCGGGGGGCCGGGCTCG
>CBHFMJ010000198.1:0-4985 GCA_965994715.1 uncultured bacterium
TGATCGTGGAGCGCCTTTGGAACCTCCTCGCGGACGCGAGCGCGATGGCCGCGCCGTCGCTCGGCGCGGCGACACCGTTGCCCGTACCGGAGCTGCAGCGACCTCGCCAGAAGGGGTTCGGCGACTTCACCACGAACGTCGCGATGGTCATCGCGTCGCACGTGGGAGCCGATCCGCGCGCGACGGCCGCCGCGATCGTGGAGGCGATGCCATCCGCGACGTTCCTCGCGAAGGCGGAGGTGGCGGGGCCCGGCTTCATCAACCTGTGGACCACCGACGACTGGCTCCACGATGTGGTGCGGCGCATCGTCGCGGAGGGTGGACGCTACGGCGCGGGCGCCTCGACAGGTCGGCGCATCCAGGTGGAGTTCGTCTCCGCGAATCCGACCGGTCCGCTCACGATCGGTCACGCGAGGAACGCCGCGATCGGGGACGCGCTCGCCCGGCTGCTCACGTTCGCTGGTCACGAGGTGGAGCGCGAGTACTACTTCAACGACGCCGGCGGGCAGATGGACCGTTTCGGCGCGTCCGTCGAGGCTCGGTACCTCGAGGCGCTCGGCCGCGACGCCGAGCTGCCCGAGGACGGCTATCACGGGGAGTACGTCGCGGACCTCGCGCGCGAGGTTCTGGCATCGAAGGGCCCCGGCCTCGCGGACCTACCGGCGGAGGAGCGGTTCGTCCGGCTCCGCGAGGAAGGCGCCGGCATCGCGATGGAGCAGATCCGGGCCACGCTCGCACGGTTCGGCGTGACGTTCGATACCTACCTCCTCGAGGCGTCGCTCGTCCAGCGAGGTGAGATCGCGCACGCGATCGATCGGCTGCGGGAGGCCGGGTTCGTCTACGACGCCGAGGGCGCGACGTGGTTCCGCTCGACCGCGTTCGGCGACGACAAGGACCGAGTCGCGATCCGCTCGGACCGGACGCACACGTACTTCGGCGCCGACATCGCCTACGTGTTGGACAAGTTCTCCCGCGGTTTCGACCATCTGATCTACGTCTGGGGAGCCGATCACCACGGTGACGTCGTGCGCGTGCGAGGGGTGGCTACGGCGCTCGGCTTCGACGCCGACCGCGTGGAGATCGTCCTGTATCAGTTCGTCTCGTTCCTCCGGGGCGGCGAGCCGGTGAAGATGAGCAAGCGCGCCGGCACGTTCGTCTCACTCGACGAGCTGATCGACGAGGTGGGCGCGGACGCGGCTCGGTTCCACCTGCTCCTCTTCTCCAACGATCGGCCGATGAACTTCGACATCGCCGAAGTCGCGCGGCAGACGCTCGAGAATCCCGTCTACTACGTCCAGTACGGACACGCCCGGATCGCCTCGATCCTCCGGAAGGCATCGGACGAGGGGATCGAGCTCCGCCCGATCGAGGAGGTCGACCTCACGCTGCTCGCCTCCGAACAGGAGCAGGACCTCATGCGAGCCCTCGCGGATGTCCCCGGGACGATCGCGATCGCGGCGGAGCACCGGGCACCACATCGTCTGACGCACGCCGCGCAGGACCTCGCGGCGACGTTCCATCGCTTCTACACCGAGTGCCGTGTGGTCTCCGAGGACGAACCGCTCACACAGGCCCGGCTCTGGCTCTCGTCGGCGACGAAGCAGGTGCTTGGCACCCTCCTCGATCTCGTCGGCGTCTCGGCCCCCGAACGCATGGACCGCCTCGACGATGCTGAGGGCTCCGATCGCGATGCGGCCGATGACGGCTGAGGGTGTCGACCCGGGCGCTCTCGAGATCCGGCGCGCGAGACCGACCGACGCCCGCGCGTTCCTCGCGTTCTGGAGAGCGATCGTCGCCGAAGAGCGGTTCGTGCGGACCGAGGAGGTGCGCACCTCCGTTCGCGCCTACCGCCGCCGGTTCCGCGGGAGGTCCGAGCTCGAGACGGACATCGTCGCGGTCGACGGCGGCCGTCTGGTCGGCCACGTCACCGTCCAGCGAGAGCGGCATCCGGTGACCCACCATGTCGCGTCGCTCTCGATCGCCGTCGCGGCCGACGCCCGTGGGCGGGGGATCGGCCGGCGGCTGATGGATGAGGCCATCGCCTGGTCCACGCGCGCCGGCGTCGAGAAGCTCGTGCTGTCGGTCTACCCGCACAACGAGGCGGCGATCGGTCTCTATCGGAGCTTCGGCTTCGTCGAGGAGGGACGGCTCGCGAGGCACTCGCGCAAGTCCTACGGTTACGAGGACGAGATACTCATGGCGGCCTGGATCGGGGGCGACGGGTGAGCGCGCGGGAAGCGAACACGGGGGACGGGCGCACCGTGCGCATCGGGTTGCTGGGCAGCGGGACCGTGGGCGCCGCCGTGATCCGGCTCCTCCACGAGCACGGCGACGACGTCGCGCGGCGTGCCGGGGTGCACCTCGAGGTCGTCCGGGTGGCGGTGCGTGACCCCGGCCGTGACCGAGGGCTGCCGCTCGCCGCGGACAGGTTCACCGACGACGCCGGCGCGGTCGTCGACGACCCGACGATCGACATCATCTGCGAGGTGATGGGCGGCGTCGAACCCGCCCGGGGGCTGTTGGTGCGCGCGCTCGCGAGCGGGAAGTCCGTCGTCACGGCGAACAAGGAGCTCCTGGCCTCGCACGGTGAGGAGCTGTTCATCGCCGTCGAGGAGGCCGGCGGCGATCTCTACTTCGAGGCGGCCGTGGCGGGCGGCATCCCCTTGATCCGGCCGCTGCGGGAGTCCTTGGCGGGGGAGCGCGTCGACCGGATCCTCGGCATCGTGAACGGGACGACGAACTTCATCCTCACCCAGATGTCCGAACACGGATGGACGGCGGACGAGGCGGTCGCCGAGGCACAGCGACTCGGGTTCGCGGAGGCGGATCCGACCGCCGACGTGGAGGGATACGACGCGGCGGCCAAGTGCGCGATCCTCGCCTCGGTCGCGTTCGGCGCCCGGGTCGTGGCGGACGACGTCTACCGCGAGGGGATCTCGGCGGTCACCCCCCAGGACTTCCGGGACGCGGCACGACTCGGCTACGTGATCAAACTGCTCGCGATCGCGGAGCTCGACGACGAGGCGATCGCGGTCCGGGTGCATCCGGCGATGATCCCCGACGTGCACCCGCTCGCTTCGGTTCGGGGCGCGTCGAACGCGGTCTTCGTCGAGGGACCGAAGATCGGGCAGCTGATGTTCTACGGCGCAGGCGCGGGTGGCGATCCCACGGCGACCGCGGTTGTCGGCGATCTCGTGAGCGTCGCGAGGAACCTGCTCCAGGGCGCGCGAGGACCTGGTTCCGGCTCGACCAACGCGCGACGCGTCCGCCCGATGGATGACACGCACGACCAGTACTACCTGAAGCTCCGCGTGGACGATCGCCCGGGCGTGCTGGCCGAGATCGCCGATCGGTTCGGCCGTAACGGGATCTCGCTGGAGCGCGTCTGGCAGGAAGGCACGGGTGAGGAAGCGACCCTGTCGTTCATCACGCACCGGGCCCAGGAGGGCGCGTTCCAGAAGACGATGCGCGAGCTCCGTGAGCTGGATGCGGTCCACGCCGTGGCCAGCGTCCTCCGGGTGGAAGGCGAGGAGTGACGGTCGCGGGGGCGCCGCAGTGGCGCGGCATCGTCGAGGAGTACCGCGAGTGGCTGCCGGTCACGGCCGACACGCCCGTGGTCAGCCTCCGCGAGGGAGGGACGCCCTTGGTCCGGTCCGAGACGCTGTCGGCCGAGACCGGCTGCGACGTCTGGCTGAAGTACGACGGGGCGAACCCGACCGGATCGTTCAAGGATCGTGGGATGACGCTCGCGATCTCGAAGGCGATCGAGGAGGGCGCGAAGGCGGTCGTCTGCGCGTCGACCGGCAACACGAGCGCGAGCGCAGCGGCGTACGCGGCCAAGGCGGGCCTGACGTGCGCGGTCCTCGTGCCGAAAGGGAAGATCGCGCTCGGCAAGATGGCGCAGACCCTCGTCCACGGCGCCCGCGTCCTCGAGGTCGACGGCAACTTCGACGCCGCGCTCGAGCTCGCCAAGGACCTCGCCGACCGATACCCGGTCACACTTGTGAACAGCGTGAACCGGTTCCGGCTCGAAGGGCAGAAGACCGCGGCCTTCGAGATCTGCGACGCGCTCGAGCGAGCGCCCGACCTCCACCTCGTCCCCGTTGGCAACGCCGGGAACATCTCGAGCCACTGGCTCGGCTACTCGGCGTACCTGGAGGCCGGCACGATCCATGAGCCGCCTCGACTGTTCGGCTTCCAGGCCCAGGGTGCGGCGCCGATCGTGCACGGGGAGCCGGTGAAGGACCCGCAGACGATCGCCACCGCGATCCGGATCGGGAACCCGGCGTCGTGGGACAAGGCCCTCGCCGCGGCGAAGGAGTCCGAGGGCGCGATCCTCGCCGTGACGGACCGAGAGATCCTCGCGGCGTATCGCCGGGTGGCTCGGGAGGGGCTCTTCGCGGAACCGGCGTCGGCCCCGAGCGGCCCCCGGCGCCTGCACCAGCACCCCCCCCGCGGACTCACGGCCCACGCCCCCCTGGGGTGCGTCCTCCCCGGTCAAGGGGTGAAGGACCCGGAGTGGGCGATCGCGGGGGCGGCGCAGCCGCAGACCGTCCCCGTCGACCCCGCGGCGGTGGCAGTCGAGCTGGGGCTGTAGTGCGGATCACCGTTCGGGTGCCGGCCACGTCGGCGAACCTCGGACCAGGCTTCGATTGCTTCGGGCTCGCACTCGACCTCTGCAACGAGGTGATGGTCGATACGGAGGCCGAGCCGGGCGTGTCGTGGGAAGGCGAGGGTGCCGGCGAGCTGCCGACCGACGGGACGGACATGGTCAGTCGCGCGATCGCGCACACCGTCGAGCTGCAGGGTCGGATCCATGCCGGCGCAGCCGTTCCCACCTTCGGTCTGCACGGGCTGAATCGCATCCCGCTGGAGCGGGGCATGGGTTCGTCGTCGGCGGCCGCCGTCGCCGGTGTCGTCCTCGCCAGGACCATCCTAGGTCCGGCCGGGTTCGACGATCCCTTCACGACGTTCGCGTACGCCTC
>CBHFMJ010000199.1:0-4952 GCA_965994715.1 uncultured bacterium
GATCGAGGCTGCGTCGCCTACTCGTCTGCTGGCGCGATTTCCGTCTCGATCAGGCGCTTCACGTTGTCGACGCTCCGCTGCATCATCCGCGTGAGGAACTCGAGCTTCTCCGGATCGTCCATCCCCTCGATCCGGGTCGTGACCGTAACGAGGGTCCGCGCCGGTCCCCGCGCCTCGAACGTGGCTCGCCCCTGGGCGTCCATGTTCCGGTCGTGGATCGAGACGGCGAAGGCGCGTTCTGGATCGAACTCCACGACCTCCATCTCGCCTTCCACCGGCGTGTCCCACCGGGTGTTCACGCGCCGGATCCTCGTGCCCAGTCCGATCGGCCCGTCGGAGAGCTGCTCGAGGTGCATGTCGGGATCCCAGCGCGGGTGGTTGCGGACGTGGTCGACGGCATAGAAGCGCCAGACGTCGGCGACTGGTCGATTGACCTCGGTAATGACCTGGACGTCCACACGGCTCAGTATCAATCACCAGAGACTGAAGCGTCGCCTGTGCCAGCGTTCGCGAATGTTCACCGATTCAGGCCGCGGCCGACTCGAGCGCCACGAGTACCTCGATCAGTTTCTCCCCCCAGACGAAGAAGGCCACGACACGGAACTGCTCGTCGCGGCTCTCTCCCCAACCTCCTGTCCCGGGTGGGTAACCGCGATCGTCGTTGTCGGACTATTCCATCCGTGCGAGCGCCCGTGTCTCGCCTCCCGGCGCTGACCACATCAACGTTGAGTGTGGGAGCTTGAACGTCTCATCGGCATGCTGGATGAGTTCCGCCCATCGGGCTTGAGCCGCGTCGCCCCGTGCGTCCACGACGCTTTCCCAACGAAGGCTCAGTCCAGCGGGACGGCTGTGCCAGCTGAACAGAGTTACCTCGCTGAGTCCCTAGTCCCTCAGAACATCAGCGAGGCGTCCATCGCGAGCATTTCCCACTCTGCGTTCCAGTCGCGATGGGCGAGGATGAATAGTACCGACCTCTTGCGTTGCGCGACCCTATACGCCAGCCTCTCGTCCTTGGTGAACCGGTGCTTGTACCCGGTAGCCACGAACGAATCCAACTCATCATCAGCCATGGGGCGAGGGTACCGCCGGTTGCCCGCAGTTCGATAAATGTCGCTGGAGTGAGCACAACGGGAGGCTACGAAGGCAGCGTCATTCGCTCTGCCGCGCCTTCGGTGCGAACCGCGAATAGAGCCAGAGAAGGATCACAGCGACCACGACCCCACCGATCCACGCGACACCCTCCTGATCCACGAAGATCGCATTCCACAGGAAAGCACCAATGATGGCGGAGACCACGCCGAGCAGGATCGTCGCGATGATATTCATGTTCTGGTTCCCCGGCATGAATAGCTTCGCCAGCACACCGATCACGAGGCCAGCGAACGCATACCAAGTGAACGTCCAAAACGAAATGTCGGCCGCAATCATACGGTGACCTCCTTCCGGTTCAGGCGACGCAGCCTGAGGCCGAATCTAGTCTCATCCCCTGAGTACGGGCGGGCAAGTCGGCGAGCGGAATCATCGCCAATGGAGGCTTCGCCCGCGTGCGCGAGGGTTCGTGAGCGTACCTAGAGGGGAAGCGCGACGAGGTGCAGACGGGGTTGGCGATCAATCGGCTCGTTGGGACGAGGGAGCACGTCTGGATCGCTGACGTGGTCGCGGGTGCGATCGTGCATGTCGATCCGGGCACGCTCCGGGTCGGCCCTCGAGTCCCGATCGAAGGGAACCTCGATCAGTTCGAGGCCCGGGGCGGATCACTGTGGGTTCTCGAACGGAGCGATGGAACCGTGACGCGCCGGGACGTCTCCTCCGGCGAGGAGATCGACAGCGCTGGTCTCGGTGAGACGCCGACATGACTGTGTCCGACGATGCCGTGTGGGTCGCCGATCTCGACGGCTCGCTCTACCGCGTCGATCCCTTGACCCTCGAGGTGACGACCGTCCCAGTGGGTGCGGAGATCTTCGGCGTCACGGTGGACGACTCGGATGGATCGCTGTGGGTGTACGCGGGCGGGCCGCCCGGCGGCTGAACGGCATAAGGTTGATCCGAACTGAGCTCGATACGGAGGGTGGCGGTGCTGGATCCGAACACGGAGCGACGGTTCAGGATCGTGTTCGTCCTTGCCGCGATCTACGACATCGGCCTGGGGATCGTCTTCACGTTCTTCTCCACGCCGGCCTTCGAGCTCCTCGGCATGGCCGACGAGGCTCCGGAGGGCGGGTACGTACCGCTTCTCGGCTCGTTCACCCTCGTGCTCGGGATCGCCTACGCGTTGATCGCTCGCGGCGACCTGTCTCGGAACCGCGACCTCATCCTCGTTGGGACCTTGTACAAGCTGGCCTACAGCGCGGTCGCGACCTTCTTCCTCCTCATCGATCAAGTGCCGCACGTCGCGTTCGCCGTATTCGGCGCGATCGATGTGGTCTTCCTCGTGTTGATGGCCCGATGCGTGCTCGCACTGCGGCGGCCGACACAGCTCGCGTCGCCCTGAGGCCACGCGACCGGATCAGATGAGCCGATCCGCGAGGATCAAGGCGATCCCACCCACGACGAGCCCGACGTGTGCCGCGATCAGGGCCAGACGACTGGGCGCGTAGGGATCGTGGAGGGTCCGGGGCACCGGGATCCATCGGTACCAGAACCAGGCGCCCATCCCACCGCCCATCAGGATCCCGGCAGTCAGGGCGAGCCAGCCTGCGCGCGCGAGGGCCGAGCTCGGGAGCTCCAGCAGGCAGATGCCGATCAGCGCAGTCGTGACGATCACGGCAGGGACGACGACGAGGCGGCGGATCGAGGGGCGTGCGAGACTGAGCGTGAGCACCGTGAACATCGCGGGCCAGCCCCCGAGCAGGAGACCATCGATCCAGGGCGACGCGTCGAGCGTCCAGGCCGCCAGCGCCCAGATCACGCCGAGCGCTACCCCGCTGGTGATCGCGAGCCTCCGGACCCTACCGCGGAACCGGGGATCGCCGGTCATCTCCATGCCGCGGCGCTCGATCGCCACGTGGATCGTCACGTGGTGACCTCCGCACGTCGTTCGGCCTGCCGTCGGAACGAAGCCCTCCGCCGGCGTGTCGCGTCCTCGGAGAAGAGCGGCAGCCCGATCCGCAGCAGCCCCTCCTCGAGCTCGACCACGCTCATCCGTGCGGGCCGGAAGTTGACGTCGAAGAGCGTGCACCGCGCCCAGTCGCCGATGTGGAGGATCCGACCCTCCCGCAAGAGCCGCTCGTAGAGCGGTGTGCCGGGGAACGGCGTCATCACGGTCAGCTGGACGTCGAACGGTTGCGTCTCCTCGACGAACCGATGGACCGCGTCGAAGACTTCCGGGCCGTCCCCGTCCAAACCGAGGACGAAGCAGGCGTTCACGGCGATCCCGTTCGACTGCAGCAGGTCGATCGCCGCCCGGTAACCGTCCACCTGTCGCCGCTTCCAGTTCCGTCGGAGCTCGATGCCGTCGAGGCCCGCCGCCATGGGGCTCTCGAACCCGATCAGCACCTCCTCACACCCGGCCTCCGCGATCATCGCGACCAGCTCGGGGTCGTTGGCCACACCGACGTCGGTCTCGGTGAACCACGGGATCTCTGCTTCGCCCAGGGTCTCGACCAGCATCCGGGCGTGGCGTCGGTCGACGAACGTGTTGTCGTCGGCGAGCTCGATGAACGGCACCGGCCAGAGCCCCTTGATCGCCCGGATCTCGGCGGCGACCCGGCTGGCCGGCTTGACCTTGTAGCGGCGAGTGAGGCGGATCGAACTGGCGCAGAAGTCGCACCGCCACGGGCATCCCCGCTGGGTCTGGATCGTGAGCCGGTTCCGTTCCGAGGGGCGGTCGATCAAGTCGAACCGGGGGATCGGCGCGTCGGCCAGGTCGAACTCCTGCCCCCGCGCGTCGTACATGGGCTGGAGCCGTCCGGCCTCGAGGTCCTGCAGGAGCCGGGGCCAGGAGGGCTCGCCCTCGCCGACCACGACCGCATCACTATGCGCCAGGGCCTCGTGCGGCACCGCCGTCACGTGCAAGCCTCCGATCACCGTCCTCACGCCACGCTCCCGGTACCGCTCGGCCAACCGGTACGCGTCGGGAGCCTTGGCCGTGAACGTCGAGATCGCGGCGACGTCGCAATCGGGCAACTCGACGAGATCCGAGACGTCCTTGATCTCGTGATATGTCAGCTCGTGCCGCTCGGGAGTGAGGGCTGCGATCGTGAGCAGCGAGAGGCTCGGCAGTGACTCGATGGCTCGCGCCCGGTCAGCGAACCCCGGAAGGGACATGCCGAGCTGCGTGAGCGGCTCACTGTAGGCCCGAACGCCGCTCATCGCGATCAGCGCGATCTTCACGACCGCCTCCGGCCGAGTATCGCCGCTGACCACGAGTGCAGCCAACCGACAGATGGTGTTTCCGTCACAGGTCGAGGCTAGGCCGCTCCGCCGCACGGCGGAAGACGGCGTTCCACCTAGATCGGATGGAGGAACTACCCATCTGTCCTTGCCGACGATCCCCACATCGGATGATCCGGCGTCGCTGCGCGGCGACGATTACCCGGTCCCCGGTGCGACCAAGGGATGAGCCGTTGGGGCCCTTCGCCCCTGTCGCGGCCGCCACGACCTGCCGACGATGGAGGTCGGAGGTGAAACGTGGCGGTGTGGTGGTTCGTCGAGTGCGGTCGATGCGGCTATTCCGGATGCGCCGCGCCGATCGGCGAGCGCTGTCCCAACTGCGGCGTGCCGCTCGAGACCGAGGTCAGCCAGGGTAAGGACTCGACGTAGCCGACGCTCGCCTGATCAGGAGGACGAGGCTTGCGCGGGCGTGGATGCGGACGTCGCCGCGTCCAGCCGCTCGAGGAGCGCGACCCCGCCGATCTCGGTCAGGATCGAACGTGCCTCCGCCACGGCCTCGCGCGTGATCTCCTCGTTCGGGAGCACGTGCGCCATGTCGACGGCGCAGAACGCGAGATCCA
>CBHFMJ010000200.1:0-4951 GCA_965994715.1 uncultured bacterium
GACCTCGCGGGGGACGAAGGCACACGTGTCCAGGACCGCGTCCCAGGAGCGTCCCCGCAGCGTCTCCACGCCCGCCTTCCTGTCGCCGTGGACGTGTTCGACGGACGGCAGGTCCGAGGGCTCGGATCCCCCTCGATGGAAGACGGTCACGTCGTGACCCCGCCGCACCGCCTCCTCGACGAACGCGCGCCCGAAGAACCGCGTGCCGCCGACCGTCAGGATCTTCACGCGACGGACCCTACCGTCCCGGGCGGCGTGTCCGCGCCGGATGGTGAGGACGAGCGACCGTCTCGGTCAGGCGGCCGACCCCTCCAGGTCCTGCGACCATCCGCCGTCGCGCGCGAGACCGTTCATCCGGGCGCGATGCGCCAGGGCCTCCTGCGCCGCCTCGCTGTTGGCGGCATCGCCCCCCCACAGGGTGAGCGGCCGCTGCTGGAGCGCGCGGCCGTACGAGAAGGAGACCTCCCACGGGGCGTCATCGAGTCGGTTGATCTCGTTGAGTCGGCTCGTCGCTTGCTCGTCGGTCATCCCTCCCGAGAGGAACACGATCCCGGGCACCTCGTCGGGAACGTGCGCTCGGAGCGTTCGGAGCGTGGCTTCCGCGATCGCGGAGTCGTCCGCCTGTGTCGAAGCTCCCTTCCCGGGAACCACCATGTTTACCTTCAGGAGCGTGCCGGCGAGATCGACCCGGTGGTCCCGGAGCTGCGCGTAGAGCCCATCCAGCGCGCGTCCGGTGGCGTCTTCACACGCTGCGAGGTCGTGCTCTCCGTCCATCAGGGTCTCGGGCTCGACGATCGGCACGATCTCGGCTTCCTGGCAGAGCGCGGCGTAACGCGCCATCGCATGCCCGTTCGCCAGCACCGCGAGGTCGGTGGGTCGGCCGTCACCGATGTAGTACGTGGCCCGCCACTTCGCGAAGCGAGCGCCGAGCTCCCGGTACTCCTCGAGGCGCTCCCGGAGCCCGTCGAGTCCCTCCGTCACGGTCTCGCCCTCGAACAGCGCGAGCGGCTTGGCACCGGTGTCGACCTTGATCCCCGGGATCACTCCCGTCTTCTCGAGCACCTCGGTGAATCGGATCCCGTCGTCGGTCGACTGGCGGATCGTCTCGTCGAACAGGATCACGCCGGAGATGTGCTCTTCGAGGCCGGGCGTCGTGAACAGGAGCTGTCGGTAGGCGCGCCGGGTGTCTTCCGTCGATCCGACGCCGATCTGGTCGAAGCGCTTCTCGATCGTTCCGCTGGACTCGTCCGCGGCGAGGATCCCCTTGCCGGGGGCCACCAGCTCGCGCGCCGTCTCCCTCATCGCATCCATCCGTCGCTCCTCTCACCCTTCGACACTCTTGGGCCGGCGCCTTCATCTCTGGGCTCTCGATCGACGCCGTCGCTCCAGGCTACGGCCCGCAGCACACTGGGGGCAATCGAGTACCTCGACTTAGGTACTTCGTCGCACCCGCCGATAGGGAGGCATGCGGCGACGTTCCCCCCAACGTTCGAAGGTCGCGGTCGTTCTGGCCGTCGCGCTGGGCTTGCTCACCCCGACGGCGGCGAACATGGTCGGGGCGCAGGCAGGGGCGAACGCAGCGCCCTCCGGGACCTCGGCCGTGGAGGTCGTTGCGAGCGCAACTCCCCGGGGGGTCGCGCTCCCGGCGTCGGGCGTTCGGCCGGACCCCCGGGAGGTCGCGCGAGCAGCCTCCCGCGTCGCTCGGTGGACCAACGTCCTGGTCGAGGTGCCGCGCACGCTTCCTGCGTTCGCGTGGCCCCGTCTCGGCGCCGCGCAGGTTGGCGTCGTGCCCTCAGGCTCCAAGTACTTCGGGATCCGGATCGTGGCCTGGGTCGAAGAGGTCTCGTCCGACGGCAGGTGGGGACGCGTCGAGCTCCCCTACACCTGGCCGCGGCGCGAAGGCTGGATCCGCCTGCGCGGCCTGGACAAAGATGCGACCCGCGTGCGGGTCGAGGTCGATCTGTCCCTGCACCAGGTCACGGTGCGGAAGTTCGGCAAGGTCCTGTTCCGCGCCCCGGGCGCGACGGGCGCGCCGTCATCTCCTACGCCGGTCGGCGAGTACTTCGTCACGGATCGCGTGCCCTTCTCCGCCGGAAGCGCCCTCGGGTCCTTCGCGTTCGGGATCAGCGGCATCCAGCCGCGCCTGCCCGCCGGCTGGTCGGGTGGGAACCAGCTCGCGATCCACGGCACGAACGACCCCTCGTCGATCGGACAGGGCGTGAGCGCCGGGTGCGTCCGGGTCTCGGAGACGACCCTCGATCGACTGCTCCCGCTGCTCGAGTACGGCACGCCCGTGATCATCCACGCGTAGCCCGTCAGCGCTCCCCCTCGGGGATCGACTCGACGAACGACTCCAGGTCCCCCACGTGCGCTTCGGCATGCTCGAACGGACCCGCGCCCACGAGCAGCTGTCCGATCCGGTGCCCGAGGGACTTCTTCCCGCGTGGGGTCGCCGGGTTCTCCCAGCGAGCGTCCGACATCGACCGGATCGCGCGGATCAGCGCACCGTGCACGTTGTCCCAGTCCCGCTGCACCCGCGCGAGCGTGTGTCGAGAGCGTCTGCGGACACCCTCCGCGTTGATCGCCCCGATCGAGCTCGAATGGATGTCGCGGTCGATCGGCGCGCGCTCCCCGGCGTCCCAGGCCGCCAGCGCCTCCAAGACCTTCTCCTCCCACGAACAGAGGTGTCCGAGGAGATCCTTCGGTGTCCAGTCGCCGTCCCCGACGCCGGGTCTCGCCATCCAGTGCGGAGGGATCTGCTTGATCAGCCGGCGGATCTCGCGGTGACCACGCTCGAGCGTCTCGATCGCCTCCTCTCGAGTGGTCATCCGGCAACTCCTCCTCCGTCCGGCGAACCCTCCTGCGGTTCGGGAACGTAGCGCAGCCTCGTGTCGTCCGCGCGGGACGGTCGGGTCACGGCGGCCGCCGCACCGACCACCGTCACGACCAGCACGACGATCACACCGCCCGCCCCGCCCATCCGGATCCCGAGCCGTTCGGCGACGAGGCCGGCGACGACGAGCGAGGCGAGGCCGACGGCGGGCGCGAGGCCCATGCGCAGCGAGAGGGAGCCCGCCCCGAATCGACCCGCCCAACCTGCGCCGGCGAGCGTGATCACGACGAGAGACGACGCCCACCACCCAGCGAGCCCTCCCGCGGCGGGCCGTGCGGGCGAGGTCGGCTGCGCGGTCGGCGCGGGCGGACCCTGGACCACCGCCATCCAGCCGTTCGAGGACCAGCCGGGGTGCTCGCGCAGGGTTTCGCGGAACCCGACGAAGTGCGACCGGAGGATCACGACGACCGGATCCTGGTCGAGCAAGGGCCGGACGGCGGACCAGGTCTCGCGGGAGAGCGCGTCGAAACCGGGGACGTCCGGCCGGAACGTCGGACGCCCCACGGCGAGCAGATCGGGATCACCTAAGTACACGGTCGTGCGGAGCGCCTGCGCGCCCGGAAGCTCGGCGCGTACCCGGCGGAGGACGGAGATCGTTCCGAACTCGGCCGTGGAGCGGATGTCCGTCGCGACGGAGTCGACGACGATCACGGCGGGACTCGACGCGCCGGCGAGGTAGCCCGACAGCGTGTGCATCTCGGCGAGCCGACTGCCGTCGCTCCACGGCCGGCGGGAGCGCCAGACATCCCAGCCGAAGGACAGCCATGCGAGCAGCGCCACGACCACGACCACGGCCGCGGCGATCCCGGCGACGGTCCCGGCCCGGTCCCGCAGCAAGCGGACCGCGGCGATCCCGCCCAAGCCGCCGAGGAGCGGGATCGCGATTGCGAACGAGAGCATCCGCTGCACCGGAACGGCCAAGCCCGCCGCGTACAGCAGCGCCGCACCGACGGGGAGCAGCGCCCACGCACCGAGCAGCCACCCCGCTCGTCGCCGGTCGGGCGCGTTCCCCGGAGCGAGCAAGGACACGAGCCCGCCCGCCGCTGCGAGCACCGTGGCCGGTAAGCGATAGAGCGGCGCCTGGCCACGATCGCCCGACCTCCCCCGCGCGAACTCGGTTGGCGGCCGGGGTGTTCCGGCAGCGCCCACCAGGAGGGCGAGGAGACCGAGACCGGCGCCGGCAACGACGGCGCTGACGATCCGTCCGGATGCCGAGTCCACGAGGGATCCCGTTCGGCTCGCGAGCGATGCGGGGAGGCAGGCGAGCGCGAGTACCACGAGGAGTCCCGCGAACAGCGTCGCGAACTGCCAGTGGACGAGGAAGGCCGCGACGAGGCACATCGCCGACAGCGTCCGTCCCGGTCCGCCGGCGGCCGCGGTGAGGGCAGCGGCTCCGGCCGCGAGGACGAGCGGTTCGACGAGCAGCTGATCCAGATAGCCGTTGGCCGCGAGCGCGACCTGCACGGACGCCCCCGTGACGAGGCCAGCGAGCGCCGCACCCCACCCGGGCACGCCGGGGAGTGATCCGGCGAGCGCCGCCGCGGCTGCGGCGAGCGCCGCCGCGATCACGGCAGGAAGGACGTAGGCCAGGTCCCTGACGCTCCCCCCTGTGACCGCGGTGAGGGCGGCCGTCACGAGGGGCAGTCCCGGTCGGTCGGCGTTCGTATGGAGCGCGTGCGCTCCGCCGTCGTACGCGGGGAGCGCGTCGAGGCCGAGCTCGGCGACGACCGAGGAGCGCCACACGTGATGCGGTGTGTCGCTGCCGACGGGCGCGATCCCCGTCCCCTCGATCGCGTAGCGCCCCAGGAAGAGGACCGAGGGGACCAGCACGACGGCCGCCGGCACGAGCGCCGCGAGGAGCCGTTTCACGCGCTCTCGCTCAAGAGCGCCGCCAGCGCTCGGTCTGGAACGTACCGCCATCGCGGCAGGTAGGTCGCCGAGTAGACGAACTCGTGCAGCTCCTGGGCGACGCGGAGCGGCCGGAGCAGCTCGCGGTCGAACAGCGATGCCGCATCACGGAGCGCGAGCTCGTCCCGATACGACCGGAGGCCCTGCTCC